>JAFUPG010000041.1 GCA_017481325.1 Oscillospiraceae bacterium | reverse complement strand
TCCTTTCTTGGCGAAGCAAGAAAGGAACGCCCCACGCAGTGGAGCAAAGTTGTTAGTTTGTAACGTAGTATCGATGGATGGTACTATTTTCGGCAGTGCCACGGGCGATTGATAATCGCCCCTACGGAGTCTATCGAGGTGCGGCAAACAGACCGATAAACATCTATTTGACGGTGGCACTTCGGGCGCACACATGGGTGCGCCCCTACGGTATCGTACGGAACCGCAACAGTTCGATAAACATCAATTTGACTCTATTTCAAATCCATCGGCGAAGCCGATACCTCAGCTATTCGTTCTTAGTTATTATCCCTTAGCCTCACCGATCAATATATGATTTCGCTTCAGGAGCGCAAAATGAGGGCTGCCCTTGGGGGACAGCCCTCATGCTTTTTTACGTTCCTGCCTCGGAGATGAAGGAGGCAAAGGTGTAGATGTCGGTATAGCGGGAGACGTAGTAACGGTTGACCAGGAAGGGATCGTCAGAGGTGTTATACAGACCACCGTTCATCTTCAGGCCAAAGAGGTAGTACTGTGCGCCGATCTCCAGGGTCAGGTTGCTGTATCTGCCCGTGGGATAGCAAATCACATAGGGCACTCTGCCGGTAATCCGGGTAATGACACGCTGGGACTCGCCCAGCTCCCAGATCAGGCTTTCTTCTCCCATATAGTCCAGGTAGTCATGGGTATAGGCATGGCTCTGGATGGAGACAAGACCGGAATCAGACATTTCTTTGATCTGCTCTTCGGTCATCTTATGGTTGGTGCCGGGGGCATTGCCGATGACAAAGACCGTTGCTTTGACTTGATATTCCTTCAGAAGTGGGAACAGCTCGGTGTAGTTATCGTCGTAGCCGTCGTCGAAGGTCAGGATGACAGGCTTGTCATAATCCTCCACATGGGCCAGGTCCTCAAACCAGATGGGATCGTAGCCGTTTTCCACCAGGTACTGCAGCTGCTCCCCCATGGAAGAAGGGCTGACGAAAAGCTCATTGATGCCCCACATATTGTCGCTGACCGCATGGTACATCAGCACCGGGACATTCACATCTGCCGGGATCTCAAAGGGACGGCAGGCAGGGGTGATGTAGACGTAGCCGCTCTCGGAATCGGTGTAGATGGGGTACTTCAGTGCCTCCACCAGTTCGTAGAAGAGGATATAAGGCACATCCTCGTGCACCAGAACGGCATCGGTCACGTCGGTGGTCTCGCCGTTGACCGTCAGGTCAGCGCCGTCCTCGGACACAGAGACCTGATCCATTATGCCGCTCATGGCCAGGGGCTCGGCACTGTCCAGACTGAGGCCGGTGCGATCTGCAAAGCTCTGGGCAGCGATGTAGTCCTGGCCGTTGATCTCATAGAGCTCTATGGTCTCACCGTTGAGGTAGATCACATCCTCCTGAAGGATCAGCTCCAGAGGAGGCTCTGTGGTGGTGGGAGGCTCCGTTGTGGGCGGCTCGGTGGTTGGAGGCTCTGTGGTGGGTTCTGTGGTGGGTTCCGTGGTGGTGGGTGCCGCCGTTACCTCATCCGGCGTGCCCTCATCTGTAAAGTACAGAATGCCGGCCCAAATGATCAGAACCACCAGAATAACAGATAAAATAATAATTGCAGGCTTCATAATTACTTCTCTTCCAGAATTTTATTCAGCTCGTGCATGAAGCTGTTGATGTCCTTAAACTGGCGATACACTGAGGCAAAGCGCACATAGGCTACCTCGTCCAGGGGCTTGATCCGCTCCATGACCATCTCACCGATTTTGCCGGTGGAGACCTCACGATCCAGAGAATTCTGCACCAGCGATTCAATCTCGGAAACCACCGTCTCCAGATCCGCCATGCTTACAGGGCGCTTCTCACAGGCACGCACCATGCCACGAAGCAGCTTGTTGCGGTCAAAGGGCTCACGGCTGTTATCCTTCTTGACTACCATAACAGGCAGACTTTCCACAGTCTCGTAAGTGGTAAAACGCTTCTGGCAGGACAGGCATTCTCTGCGGCGGCGAATGCTCATAGAGTCATCGGCGTGACGGGAATCCACAACTTTACTCTCCTGATAGCCGCAATAGGGGCACTTCATAGGTATCTCTCCTTCTTTGGGTACAAGATTCAGTTCCATTTTACCAAATATCACACAAAATGTCTACCCCTTTTTGTAAAAAGGGGTAAGTGGCGGAAAATCTGCGTTTCCTTTGACGGCATGACGAATAATTGACATTTTTCACATTTTTGTGTAATTTTATTTGCGTATTTTTGGTTCTTCTGATATAATGGCAATATCTCATACCAAAGGAGGTTCCTATGAAACTCAAGCAAGCTCTTTGGGGCGGCGATCGGCCGGGGCGTGCGGTGACTTTGGGCATTCAGCACGTTTTCGCCATGTTCGGCTCCACCGTACTTGTCCCCGCACTGACGGGATTGGATCCCGCAGTTACCCTGCTTTCCATGGGCATCGGTACCTTGATCTTTCACCTGGTTACCCGTGGCATGGTTCCGGCATTTATGGGCTCCAGCTTCTCCTTCATCGCCTCCATCTGCGCCGTTGCCGCTTACTGTACCGAAAATTCCATCGGTAATTTCGCCTCCTACGTAGGCTGGGGTATCATCGCCTCAGGCGTTTTGTACCTGATCCTGTCCCTTTTGGTCAAGCTCTTCGGCGCTAAACGAATTACCGGATTCTTCCCGCCCATCGTTACCGGCTGTATGATCATCATCATCGGCATGATGCTGGCACCGACGGCCATGGGCAACATCACCGGCGCTATTGCCGGTATTCCCCTGTGGAAAAACTGGCTGGTGGCTGTTGTGACCATCGCCGTGATCATCCTGGTCATGTTCTTCACCCGGGGCTTCATTAAGCTGGTACCCATTTTGATCGGCATCATCGTCGGCTACCTTCTGTCCCTGGCGCTGGGCATGGTGGACACCACCCCTGTGGCAGAGGCCAAGTGGTTTGCCCTGCCCCAGGTCAGTCTGCCTGCTACCACCAACTGGGATGCCATCGTCTTTTCCATCACACTGATCGCTCCCATCTCTATCGTCACCTTCGTGGAGCATGTGGGCGATATCACCGCCAACGGTGCCGTCACCGGCCACAATTACATTGAGGAGCCCGGTCTCCATCGCACCCTTCTGGGCTGCGGCCTTGCTTCCATTTTCTCCGGCGGCATGGGCGGCCCCGCTGCCACCACCTATTCCGAAAACACCGGTGTTCTGGCTGCCACCCGGAACTACAACCCCGCTACCCTTCGCATCGCTGCAGTCTTTGCCATTGTTCTGGGCCTCTTTGGCAAGGTATCCGGCATTCTGGCCAGCATTCCCACGCCTGTCATGGGCGGCGTCTCTGTGATCCTCTTTGGCATGATCGCCTCGGTGGGTCTGCGCATGCTGGTGGAAAACAAGGTGGATTTCACCAAGAGCTACAACCTGGTCATTGCTGCCGTGATGCTGGTCATCGGCCTGGGCCTCTCCTCCGGCATTGACATTGGCAACATCAACATCTCCGGCACTGCCATTGCCGCTGTGCTGGGTGTGATCCTGTCCAAGCTGCTGCCTAGGGAGGACGGCGATGAGCGCAAGACCATGGAAAAAGCGAAAAAACGCTCTAAGGTTCATCCGAAAAAGAAAAAGAGATAAAGATAACCGGTGTGTTTCCTGAGAAACACACCGGATTTTTTATTCTTCCGTCTCGTCGGGAGAAGTATCCTCCGTGACGATTTCATCGGGATAGGCAGAGACATAGAGATCTTCATAAATAATACGGTACAGGCGATCACTGGCCACACCCATATCATAGATGCAGTAGAAGGTGTTGTCATCACCGATCTTGCCGCCCCAGTACTCCACCTCATTGATCAGAGCGTAGTTCGTTTCGATGGTGTAATTGCCCTGGAGCACCTCCACGGCAACCTCCATCAGCTCGCCGGAGTTGAAGGAGGTAGTACACAGACCGAGACACTCACGGATCAGGCCGGGATAATCGGTCAGCACCATCTCCTGAGCGGATTGGAGCAGTGAGGTAATGACCTCACGCTGACGGCTCTGACGCTTAATGTCGCTGTCATCGGAATTGCTCTGGCGGATACGGGCATAGAGCACCGCCGCATCGCCGCACAAATGGGAGGGGCCAACACGAACGCCGTCGTAGAAGCCCATACGATTGAGATAATACACCTCATCATTATCCAGATCCACCGTAGCACCGCCCACATAGTCGATGATCTCACCCAGCTGATCGATGTCCACGGCAATATAGTCCGTAATATTCAGGAAGAAATTGTAGTTCACGGTGCTGACGGACATCTGTGCGCCGCCCCAGAAATAGGTGTAGGAGAGTTTTTTGTGGCTGTTCCACTCAGGGATCATCATGTAGGAGTCACGGGGAATGGAAATCAGCTTCAGCTTGTGGTGATAGCGATCCACGGAAAGGATCATAATGGCATCGGAAGCGCCGGTTCGGTCAATGCCCATGAGCAAATAGTTGGAGATCTGCTCATGTCCCTCCTTCAGGTAGCTGCTCTCGGTAGGCGTGGGGTAAAATACCTTCTGTGCCTCCTCGGGAAGCTCATCATCCCGCAGGAACTCAAAGGTGATCTCCTTATCTTGATATTTCTCCTCAAATTCCTCCGGAGAAATGGTCTCCTGCGGCAGCTGGGTGTCACGAATGACCTCGCCGTCATTGCCGACGGTTACAACGATCAGTTCTTCATCGGAGTGTTCGTTGAACTCGGAGTCGTGCTCCATGTCGCTGAACACATAGTGATAGGCATAAAGTCCCAGAGAACAGCCCACAAGCAGCAGCAGCGAAATCACCAGACCAGCTACGGCCATGGCCTTTTTCTGTCTGCGCAGGAAGAAACACAGCACTGCCGCAAACACGGACAAGCCCGCAATCACCATTACTGTAATCACCGCAGGAATGGCCAGACGAAGATCGGCGGCAGAGAGATTTTTGTTGTAAAGGCTGTAGCCGCCGTAAATTCCCATTGCAAGGAGCATGAACAATGCCAAAAGCGCCATTAGAAGGCTGAAAGCGCCCAGGATTTTCTTTTTGCGGCGGTTACGAACCGGTCGACGGTAGCCCTGGGGGCGGGATTCTGTATTTTCAGGCTGCTGTTCCACTTCCGAAGAGCGTTCGGAATCCATAAAACGCATCCCCTTTCTTTGATTTTTGACCATTATATCACAGTGTATCCGGAATTTCCACCCCCTATTTTGGGAACAATTTTCTCTTTTGTACCGGCATCCTTGTACTATGCAAATAGAGAAAGCTGTGGTAAAATAGTGTGAAGGTTTTGGGAGGTGTAAGGACTATGAAGCGGATTTTGGTGACGGGCTTTGATCCCTTTGGTGGGGAAACAGTCAATCCCTCCTGGGAGGCGGTAAAGTTGCTTCCGGGTCAGATCGGCAGCTGGGAAGTTCACAAGTTGGAGCTGCCAACCGTATTTTCCAAAGCAGCGGAGCGTGCCATAGATGCTGCCGAGCACCTTGCCGTTTCCGCCATCCTCTGCGTAGGGCAGGCCAGTGGACGGGATGCTCTGACTCCGGAGATGGTGGCCATTAATCTGCGCCATGCCTCTATTCCCGATAATCAAGGTCAACAGCCCAGGGACGAGGCTGTGGTTCCCGGTGCGCCCTGCGGCTATTTCGCCACTCTGCCCGTTCGAAAAATGGCAGAGACCATCCGGGAAGCCGGACTGCCTGCCCGGGTTTCCTACAGTGCCGGTACTTTTGTTTGTAATGATCTATTCTACACCCTGCGGCATCATTTTGATGCTACAGATGTGAGGGTCTGTTTTTTCCACGTTCCGTTCTTGCCTCAGCAGGCAAAGGAAGGGCAGCCTTCTCTGCCGCTTCAGGACATTGTCCGGGGGCTGGAGTTGGCTATTTCCTGTATTTAAAGGAGGGTTATTATGCTACCCGAAGGTTTTTCTCAGCGAATGCTGCGACTTCTCGGCGAGGAATATGAGGAGTTTCTTGCCTCCTATGAGCGTCCACGTAACACCGGTCTGCGCCTGAACCCTCTGAAAGCTGCACCTCTCTCCCTCCCCTTTTGCTCCGGCACAATTCCCTGGGAGGAGAACGGCTTTTACCTGAAGGAGGGCAGCCGTCCCGGGCTGCATCCCTATCATGATGCAGGGCTTTACTATCTCCAGGAGCCCAGCGCCATGGCACCTGCCCGTCTGCTCAGCCCTGAGCCGGGAGAACGTGTGCTGGATCTCTGCGCCGCCCCCGGCGGCAAAAGCACCCAGTTGGGCGCCATGCTCCAAGGGGAAGGGCTTCTGGTTTGCAATGAGATCCATCCCAAGCGTGCCAGAATTCTGTCTTCCAACATTGAGCGCATGGGCATCGCCAATGCCCTGGTGCTGAACGAGCATCCTGCAAAACTGGCAGAGCGTTTTCCTGCTTATTTTGACCGTATTTTAGTAGATGCTCCCTGCTCCGGCGAGGGCATGTTCCGCAAGGAGGATGCTGCCGTCAGCGATTGGAGCGTGGAAACCGTGACCATGTGCGCCGGACGGCAAAAGGAGATCCTGCACTCTGCCGCCCAAATGCTGCGCCACGGCGGTGTGCTGGTCTACTCCACCTGCACCTTCTCCCCGGAGGAGAACGAGGGTGTGATCTCCGGTTTTTTGAAGGCCCATCCGGATTTCTCTGTTGAAAGCATTTCTCTTCCTTATTTTGACCGTGGGCGGCCGGAGTGGACAGACGAGCCGGCGCCTCATCTGGAGCACTGTTTCCGTCTCTGGCCGCATAAACTCAAAGGTGAGGGGCATTTTGCCGCAAGGCTTCGCCGGGACGGCGATTCCTGCGGAGCAGCACTGCCCTTGCAGAAGGCGGCTATGCTGCCCAAAGAGGTCAAGGAATTCCTGCACAGCAATCACATTGCACCCAGCGGCTGTCCCGTGATCTTCGGTGAAACGGTCTACCTTGCGCCGGAGGGTTTGCCTGCTTTGGCTGGCTTAAAAGTACTCCGTGCCGGTTTGGAACTGGGAGAACTGCGCAAGGGGCGCTTTGTTCCCGGTCATGCTCTGGCGCTGTGGCTGAAGGATTTCCCCAGTAAGGCAGACTTTCCTGCAGACAGCCCGGAGATCAATGCCTATCTCCACGGCCAGACCCTTTTCGGAGAGCAGAAGGACTGGACGCTCATCTGCTGCGACGGCTACAGCCTGGGCTGGGTCAAAGGCTCCGGCGGAATTCTGAAAAATCACTATCCCAAGGGATTGCGCAGACTCTGACAAGCTTCGACAATTTTCGTACAAATGTTTGCATTTTAGTCATCTTTTGGATTCCTCTTGACATTATTATGCTACCGTTTTGTTATTGCCTCTTTACAAACCGGTAGAATTGTGGTAAGATAACAAATGCCTTAATTTGGCTTAACAGAACTTTTACCATACTGCATATACTGTGCATATGAGAGGAATATATATGGCTTATTACAAAATTCAGGGCGGCAAGCCCCTGTTTGGAACCGTAACCGTCAGCGGCGCCAAGAACGCTGCCGTGGCGATTTTACCTGCTGCGCTCCTGGTCAACGGCACCTGCCGTATTGAGAACGTTCCTGACATCTCTGATGTTCGCCTCCTTCTGGAGATTTTGGCAGATATGGGCGCACAGATCCACCGTCTGAGCCCCAACACCTTGGAGATCAATTGTACCCATGTCCATGATGCTGTCGCCTCTGATGCTCTGGTGCGTCGAATCCGTGCCTCTTACTATCTGATTGGCGCACAGCTGGGGCGTTTCGGCCATGCCAAGGTGGCGCTGCCCGGCGGCTGTAACTTCGGCCCCCGTCCCATTGACCAGCATATCAAGGGCTTTGTTGCTCTGGGCGCTGAGGTCTATGAGCAGAGCGGTTATGTCATTGCCACCGCTCCCGAGGCCGGTCTTTACGGCGGCAGAGTGAACCTGGACGTGGTATCCGTAGGCGCTACCATGAATATCATGATTGGCGCCGTGCTCTCTAATGGCACCACCATCATTGAAAATGCCGCCAAGGAGCCCCATATCGTCGACCTGGCCAACTTCCTGAACACCATGGGCGCCAAGGTCTCCGGCGCAGGTACTGACGTCATCAAGATCCGTGGCGTCAAGAGCCTTCACGGCGGCTTCTACTCCATCATTCCCGACCAGATCGAAGCCGGTACCTACATGGCTGCCGCAGCCGCTGCCGGCGGCGATGTGCTGATCCAGAACGTGATCCCCAAGCACATGGACTGCATCAGCGCCAAGCTTCGTGAGATGGGCGCAAAGGTCACGGAATATGACGACACCATCCGTGTACAGCGCAGCACCCGTCTGCGCCGTGCCAATGTGAAGACCATGCCCTACCCCGGCTTCCCCACGGATATGCAGCCCCAGATCGCAGTCTGCATGGCCCTGGCCAGCGGTGTCAGCGTGGTTACCGAGAATATTTACGATACCCGTTTCCGCTACTGCGCCGAGCTCAACCGCATGGGTGCTTCCATTCAGGTCGAGACCAAAATGGCCGTCATCGACGGTGTGGAGAAGCTGGAAGGCTGCACCGTCCACGCCTGCGACCTGAGAGCAGGCGCTGCCATGGTGATCGCCGGTCTGGCAGCCCAGGGCGAAACCATTGTGGAAGATATCCAGTATATCGAGCGTGGCTACGAGAATCTGGTGTGTAAACTGGAAGGCTTGGGCGCAAGCATCAAGCGCATCGAGAAGCCCAATCAGGCCGCTGCCCCTGCTGCGGGCTAAACAAGCAACCCACAAGGGGCTGTCTTTCAGAGACAGCCCCTTGTTTGTTCATATGAATCACAAGGAGCTGAGATTATGGACATTTTTGTTACTGTGCTGGAATTGATCGGTACCGTTGCCTTTGCGGCCTCCGGCGCCCTGACCGCCATGAAAAAACACATGGATCTGCTGGGCATCATCGTCCTGGGCGTGGTCACCGCTATTGGCGGCGGTATTATCCGGGATCTGATCCTGGGCGCTACGCCGCCCTTCGCCTTCCGTGATCCACTCTGCGCCTTTGTGGCAATCGCCACTTCCCTGTTGCTCTTTATCCCCCAGCTGCGCCGTCCTCTGATGCGAAACCAGAAAATCTTTGATCTGGCCATGCTCTTTATGGACTCTCTCGGTCTGGGCATCTTTACCGTCATGGGCATCTGGATCGCCATGGATCTCTCCCCCGACCGCAGCCGCTTCCTTTTGACCTTCGTGGGTGTGATCACCGGCGTGGGCGGCGGTGTGATCCGTGATGTACTGGCCGGTCATACCCCCTATATTTTCGTCAAGCATATCTATGCCTGCGCCTCCATGATCGGTGCTATTGTCTGCGCCTTTTTGTGGAAGCTGCTGCCGGAATATGCCGTAATGCTACTGGGTGTGGCAATTATTTTGATTATTCGTCTCCTTTCCGCCCATTTTCGCTGGAATCTGCCACGGGTCAATCGTGTATAATTGTGTCAGATTCCAAAGAAAGGAGCAATGCCCATGCGCAAGCTCAGTTTTCTCTTGATTTTCGCCCTCCTGCTCAGTTTTACGGCTCACGGAAATGCCTTCTCCGCCACTTCGGAACTGGATGCCCTGTTTACCACAGAGGACCTGATGGATGCCACCGTTGCGGAGCTGACCGATGCCATACTGGGTGGCAGACTGACCGCCGAAAAGCTGGTGCAAATGTACATAGACCGCATTGAGACCTACGACAAAGCCCTGGGGCTCAACAGCATCATCAGCCTGAACCCCCAGGCCCTTGAAGATGCCAGGAAAGTTGATGAGGCTCTGGCCTCCGGCCGTATTCTGGGCAGGCTCCACGGTATTCCCGTGCTGGTAAAGGACAACATCGACGTGGCCGGCATGGCTACCACCTGCGGCGATGTGAATCGCCGCCATGAGATTGCAGATGCCGATGCACAGGTCATTACGCTGCTGAAAAACGAGGGCGCTATTATCTTAGGAAAGACCAATATGTCCGAATATGCCGTGTCCGGAGCGGAGTCCTCTTCTACCCTGGGCGGTACGGTACACAATGCCTACGATCTGAAGCGCACACCTGCCGGTTCCTCCGGCGGCACTGCCGTGGCCATCACCTGCAATTTCGCCGCTGTGGGTCTGGGAACGGATACCTCCTCCTCCATTCGTCGGCCGGCCAGTTTTGCCAATATTGTCGGCTTGCGTCCCAGCTTCGGTCTGGTGAGCCAGCATGGTCTTTACTGTCTCAACGAAGGGCAAGATATTATCGGCCCCATGTGCCGCAATGTGGAGGACACAGCGCTTCTGCTGGACATTCTGGCAGGCAGCGACCCCAACGATCGGGAATCCGCCAATGCAGACAGCTTGATCCCCCTTGACGGTTACTGTGAGGCGCTGACCGCCGAGGGCTTGGAGGGCAAGCGGATCGCCTACCTCGCATCCTCCTTCGGCACGTCATATCGTGAGCCGGACGAAAAAATCCAGAGTCTGGTTGCACAGGCAATGGATGCGCTGCTTTCCGGCGGTGCGGAGCTGGTAGATCTCTCCCAGGTGCTGACAGATGAACAGATCTATCAATGGAGCGTGCGCAGCGCCCGGAATGCCTGCGACGAGATCCGTGCCGAGGTTGCGGAGATCCTGGAGGAAAATCATATTGATGCCGTGATCTACCTCTCCCAGTTGGACGTGGCAGAGCTGCAAAACTATGCCTGGGACGAATCCAACAACAATCCTATGGGCTATATTAACGTCTTCGGCCCCATCGGCGGTCTGCCGGAGGTCATGGTACCCATGGGCTTTTCTGAGGCAGATCCCGAAAATGGCTTTGATTATCCGCTGCCTCTGGGCTTGTCTGTTTTCTCTGCCTACGGTAAAGACAGCGAGGTGCTTCAGATCGCCTATGCCTTTGAACAGCTGGTACACGCAAGGCAACAGCCGCCTTTTACGCCGGCACTCCCTGATGCAGCGCTGGAGGCGCTGGGTGCGGAATTGCTGCAACGAGTGGAATCCATGGAAGAAGCAGAGGGCGTTGCCTCTGTAAAGGAAGCAGCGAAGGTGCTGCAGGGCCTTTGCATGACCTTGGAGGAAAATGACAGCCGCTCCCTGGTTACGGTAAAGGTCTATGAGGGCGCTGTGCGGCAATTGACCCAGGCCATGGACGACTATGCCGCAGCCCAGCGGCCGCCGGAGACAGAAGCAGAGCGTACCACAGAACCCACCGCCGCCAATTCCCAGGTGATCGAGTTCGTCTTCCCCACAGAGGAAGCACCCGGCGATCCGGAGCCAAATGAGCCGGGATACACCTACTTTTGGTATTTCCTGCCGCTGCTCTTGATCATTCCCGTAGCTGCATGGTTTCTGCTGCGCCGCAAGACAAAAGCCGCTGCGAAAAAGTAGGTAATTTGTTTTCTTTTCGATTTTCTCCCCTCTGTCATTGACAGAGGGGAGTTCTTTCGGTAAAATATAGAATAGCAGAATATGCGAGCGGTACTGTCCGCCAGTCGAATTGCTTCGATGACCGGGGTACCTCTAAAACAAATGGAGGTACAAAAGACTATGGCTAAAGAATTTCCCCTGAACGTAAAAACGCCCCGTTCCCTTACTTACGTGACCCGCAACATCCCCGAGGTGACCGTGGAGCAGCGTGAGCGTGCCCTGGCCGCCACCCATTACAATGAATTCGCCTTCCCCGCCGGTATGCTCACCGTGGATATGCTCTCCGACTCCGGTACCACCGCCATGACCGATGTCCAGTGGGCTACCATGTTCCTGGGCGACGAGTCCTATGCCCGTAACAAGGGCTACTATGTGCTGCTGGATGCCTTCCGTGATATTTTTGAGCGTGGCGGCGAGAAGAATTGGAAGAAGTCCATCGACCTGATCCGCACCAACTGCACCGACATCGACAAGATGATGAACGAGCTGTATCTGTGCGAGTACGAGGGCGGTCTCTTTAACGGCGGCTCCGCCCAGCTGGAGCGCCCCAATACCTTCATCCTGCAGCAGGGCCGTGCGGCAGAGTCCGTGCTTTTTGAGCTGGTGCGCAAGATCATGAACCAGCGCCATCCCGGCAAGGTCTTCACCATTCCCTCCAACGGCCACTTCGACACCACTGAGGGCAACATCAAGCAGATGGGTTCCATTCCCAGAAACCTCTACAACAAGGAGCTGCTCTACGAAGTCCCCGAAGGCGGCAAGTATGAGAGAAACCCCTTCAAGGGCGACATGGACGTAAAGAAGCTGGAACAGCTGATCGAGACCGTGGGCCCCGAAAATGTGCCCCTGATCTACACCACCATTACCAACAACACCGTCTGCGGCCAGGCTGTTTCCATGAAGTCCATCCGTGAGACCGCCAAGATCGCCGAGAAGTACGACATTCCCTTTATGTTCGACGTGGCTCGCTGGGCAGAAAACTGCTACTTCATCAAGGTCAACGAGCCCGGCTACGAGGATAAGTCCATTGCGGAGATCGCAACCGAGATGTTCTCCTACTGCGACGGCTTCACCATGTCCGCCAAGAAGAACGGCCATGCAAACATGGGCGGCATGCTGGCCTTCCGTGACAAGGGTCGCTTCTGGAAGAAGTTCTCCGACTTCAACGAGGACGGCACGGTCAAAACCGATGTGGGCGTGCTGCTGAAGGTGAAGCAAATCTCCTGCTTTGGCAACGACTCCTACGGTGGTATGTCCGGCAGAGATATTATGGCGCTGGCAACCGGTCTCTATGAGGAGTGCAACTTCCACTATCAGGAGGCTCGAGTGGAGCAGTGTGAATATCTGGCACAGGGCTTCTACAAGGCCGGTGTCAAGGGCGTGATCCTGCCCGCCGGTGGCCACGGCGTGTACATCAACATGACCGAGTTCTTCGACGGCAAGCGTGGTCACGAGACCTTTGCCGGTCAGGGCTTCTCCATTGAGCTGATCCGTCGCTACGGCATCCGCACCTCCGAGCTGGGCGACTATTCCATGGAATACGACCTGAAGACCCCGGAGCAGCAGGAGGAGCTGTGCAATGTGGTGCGCTTCGCCGTGAACCGCAGCCAGCTGACCCAGGAGCATATGGACTACGTCATCGCTGCCGTAAAAGCGCTGTACGAGGATCGGGACAGCATCCCCAATATGCGCATTGTCAAGGGTCGCACCCTGCCCATGCGCCACTTCCACGCCTTCCTGGAGCCCTATCCCAACGAAGAGAAGTAAACACACAAGATCTCCCTCGCCGAAATCAGCAAGGGAGATCTTATTTTATGGAATATACTCCTATAAGCGATAATGAAGCGCAACACTTCGCTACTGTCATCTAACAGCTAACAACTAAGGACTAAAAATGAAGTATAGGCTCCAACCATAGGAATTGAGTCAAATAGATGTTTATCGAACTGTTTGACGCACGATCGAGCGCCTCTGTAGGGCGCGACCACTGGGCGCGCCGAGACTCGCTGCACCATCATTAGAAGCCGTAGGGGCGATTATCAATCGCCCGTGGCACTACCGTTAAACAATACCATTCATCGTTACTACGGTACAAACTTACCACTTTGCTCCGCTGCGCGGGGCGTTCCTTTCTTGCTTCGCCAAGAAAGGAACCAAAGAAGGCGACTTGGGGGAGGCGCTCAGATTGTGCTGTGGTAACACTTCTACATTTCGGCACTACCCCCGACAGCCCAAATTCGCCCTCCCCCAAGACCCCC
>JAFUPG010000040.1 GCA_017481325.1 Oscillospiraceae bacterium | reverse complement strand
AAGAAATAAGCCTCTTCCTCGGCGTCCATGACCTCACGGCCGCAGTCGGGGCACTTGCCCTCCACCAGCTGGCTCTCGGTCCAGAAGCTCTCGCAGGGCTTGCAGTACTTGCCCTTGTAGGAGCCCTTGTAAATATCGCCGTTGTCATACATCCGCTTGAAGATCTTCTGAATGGCGGCAACATGATAGTCGTCGGTGGTGCGGATGAAGCGGTCATAGGAAATGTTCATCAGCTTCCACAGATCCAGAACACCCTTCTCGCCCAGGACGATGTTATCCACAAACTGCTGGGGCGTCACGCCAGACTCCTTAGCCTTGTCCTCGATCTTCTGGCCGTGCTCGTCGGTGCCGGTGAGGAACTTGACCTCATAGCCACGCAGGCGCTTATAGCGAGCCATGGTATCGGTGGCGACGGTGCAGTAGGCATGGCCGATGTGCAGGTTGGAGGAGGGATAGTAAATGGGGGTGGTAATATAGAATTTTTTCTTGCAATGATCACACATAGTGCATTACCTTCCTTTTTGTTTGCATTCACGGGGTATTATATCACGGAAAAGAAAAAAGTGCAACGATTCCGGGGAAAATTTGGAACTTTAGCAGGAAATCCCCGTCAAAAAAAGAAAAAGGAGGTTGCGCCATGAAACGATTCTTTGCCCTCTGCCTGAGTTTGAGCCTGCTGATCCTCTGCGGCTGCACGGAGAAAACACCGCCCACAGAGCCCTCCTGGGACCTGCCTTCCGAAAGCAGCACCCAAGAGGAGGACATCATTCCGCCTTATGACATCGCCGTTTTCCCGGAGAACAAAGCCTATAGTATCTATGCCACAGAAGCCGGGGACGGCTCAGAACTGGCGCTGATCCTCAACGAGCCCTTTGATACTGCGCCGGAGCCTACGGTGATCTGGAACGAAGGAGAATATGACCGTCTGTATATTATCCCTCGCTACCAGTGGTGCACGGTCTATGTCTATGCCATCGAGCAGGTCAAAAACGACATCTTCAAATATGCCGACAAACCGACCTACACCGCTAAGTCGGGCGAAAATTGCATCATCTATGCTGCTCTGGAGCGCCCGGAGGGGATGCCCGTGTGGTATATTGAAGTGGTAATGGATCATACCGGCGAAACGGGAGGCTTATTCCTGACCTACAACGGCATGAGCGGCACACCTGCCCGGGAGTGGATCTACAGAGAAAGCCTTGAAAACATCGAATCCTGGGAGGAGGGGACAGCTACCTATGCCAAGCCCGTGATCTATCTCTACCCGGAGGAAAAGACCGAGGTCTCCGTCTCCCTGGAACTGGACGGAAAACTGACCTGTACCTATCCCGCCTATGAAGGCGGTTGGAAAGTCACCGCTTATCCCGACGGCACGCTGACCGATCAAAAGGGACAGAGCTACAATTATCTCTACTGGGAGGGCACCGCCGCCCATGGCTTTGATTTCTCTCAGGGTTTCTGCGTTCCCGGCAGTGAAACGGCGGCATTTTTAGAGGAAGCCCTGGAAAAATTGGGTTTAAACCGCCGGGAGGCCAACGAGTTCATTATCTACTGGCTGCCTCTCATGGAGGGTAATCCCTATAATGTGATCAGCTTCCAGCAGGAGTGCTACACCGAAGCCGCTGTGCTGGAGATCGAGCCTGCGCCGGACAGCCTGCTTCGGGTCTTTATGGCCTGGTATGCCTCTGATGAAGCGGTTGAGATTCCCACCCAAGTGCTGAGCGCAGCGGAACGGGAGGGCTTTACCGTAGTGGAGTGGGGCGGCAGCCAAGTCCTGCCCTGAAGCCTTGTGCTCTGACGGACACGATGCAGTGATATAAAAATTACCCGAAAAAGAGAAGGGAAACAGGTTCCTCACTCTTTTTCGGGTGATTTCTTTATTTTCCCCGGATCTTGAAGATGATCCACATAAACAGTGTGCCGCAGAAGGCGCCTGTGAGGTCGATCCAAATGTCCGTGATCTGGCCGCTGCGGCCTGCGATGAAGATCTGCAAAGTCTCGTCCAGGAAGGCCACCACCAGAGCGCCCAGCAGTGGCATGTAAAAGTGAAAATTCTTGCTGTGCCAGAAGCAGCCCGTGAGAAAGATGCCCAAAACGGCAAATTCCGCCAGATGCCCCAGCTTCCGCAAGGTGTCGTGACTCAAGTTGGGCAGCAGCTTATTCAGCCAGGAAAGAACGCCCAGGCTCTCCCGACTACTCACATTGGAGGGCATGGCGGAGTGGCCGAAGATCACAATGAGCCAGAGAATGGTAAAGACCAGCCAGAAGCGAAATTTCTTTTTGTTCATGCCGATTTCCCCTCCTTACAGCAGCGTTTCCAGCTGGCCGATGGCATAGGCGATAGCGCCCTCGTTACAGGGGACGGTCTCCCGGAAGAAGTCACCATGAAGGCCGGGGTCACGGTCGGCAGGGGAAAAAGCAAAATCCGCCTCACGGAGCATAGACTCGTCATTGGGGGCATCGCCGGCGCAGACCAGGATGCTGCGTCCCATATCCTGCGCCAGACGACGGGCGGCTGCGCCCTTACTGATGCCACCGGCACAGATCTCAATCACCGTAGGCATGGAACGGGTCACATAGCACCTGTCGCCGCAAAAGGCGGCCAGTTCGGCGCAGATGGCGGCAAAACGGGCGGCATCCTCCGGGGGTACATCCTTGGGGTCTTTGGGGTTGCGGCGCTGAGTGCCGTCGGTGATCACCAGCTTCATCCAGGGCTCGTCGATGCTGCTTAGACCGCAGCGGTAGGGCACCTGCTGAGAGCGGAGAAAATCCCCTCGCCAACCATGCTCCTGGGCCACATAGTGGTACTGCAGACCCTGAATTTCAATGGTCACATTGGGGTAGTCCGCCTCCACCTTGCGCAGGATCTCCGGGGCAAAATCGCTGAGGGGACAGGCATAATACTGCCGCTCCGTGCGGTAGTCGTAGCAGGCTGCGCCGTTATAGAGGATGCTGGGAGCATTGGTAGGCACCTGGGGGAAACGGCTGCGGAACATGGGCACGCTTCTGCCGCTGGCAACGCAAAAAATGCCACCCTCAGAGATAAAATATTCGATGGCCGCAATATTCTTTTGGGGCACAGCGCCGTGACGATCCGTAATGGTCTGGTCAAAGTCGCTGGCAAAAAACACGTTGGAAAACTTCGCCATAACAGACGGCCTCCCTTCTGGAGTTTTGCCTATTTTACCACAAAATCCCCCAAGTGAAAAGGGGGTATTTTGGAGACACATTGAGTAGGTGAAGGTCAATTGATCTTAGGAACTAATAACGAATGGCTAATAGTGAATAACTGAGGTATCGGCTCCGCCGATGGGTATTCAAATAGATGTTTCTCGAACTGTTTGCTTTTGCCCAAATCCACCTTTTCAATAGAGGAACAGTCTACCGAAAAGCCATGTCATTGCGAGGAGGGCGTAAGCCCGACGTGGCAATCCGTTCCAAAAATATTACGATTATATGGGAATTTAGTGTAAAAACGGTAGTTTTTAAGGATGCGGATTGCCACGGCCACAGGTGGCCTCGCAATGACAATGCGTAATTTGATGCCTTACTCATAGCCTGAAAATCCTCCCGATACGGGTGGCTTTGGCTACGACAAACTGTTCGGCAAATTTCTGTTTGACGGAATATGTATTATAAATCCGTGCCGTAGGCACACCTTAGTCATTAGTCATTCGCTATTAGTTATTAGTTTGCAAGCATTAAGATGCTGCGGTAAATTGACCTTTATGGGAACAGGGAACGGGTTTGTGACCGTTCCCTGTTTATTTTATTAAGGCTGATTGACCACGCCGGTGAAGAGGGGCTGGTCGGTGAGGCCGGTGAGGACGAAGAGGAAGGGGCGATCCAGTGTGAACCAGATTTCATCCTCTGGGATCCCAGCGCCCCCGGCATCCACCGCCATGACCGTAAAGGCGGCGGCGGTACAGCCCTCCTCGTCTACGGTGACCCGGGTGGCATGGTTGATCTGGGTGACCTCCAAATCGTCAAGCTCCTGGCTTAAGGGGCTGAAGTCGGATACGGAGTAGTCGAAGACATCGGTAATACCCAAAGATTGGAAACCCTCGATCAAGTCGGTCTGGGAAACTACGTCGAATTTGGGCATCTTGAGATGGAGGATAACTTCCTTGCTGTTCTCCCAGGTGGGATTGGATGTCATGCTCCAGACCTCATTTCCTGCCAACACCTCGTCCACGCTGACACCCTCATCGGGGAGGATCAGCCACATATCACCGCCGGTTTCCATTGCCTTGCGGACGGCTGTATAGCCCTCGCCCCAGTAGACGGTGTCGAAGGTCCACATCTCCATATAGGTGACGGTCTGCTCCCCCTCGGGGCTGTAGAAGACATCCTCGTGGGTCTGAGCAGCTTGAAACTCCTCTGCCCACTTGCCCTGATAGTAGACCGTGGAGGCCAGGGCCAGAACGCAGGAGGGATCCAGCTCCACATTGTCCGCCTGGGCATCCAGGAGGCCGCCGGTATTATCCTTGAGCCACTGCTGCAGCAGTTCATTATAGGCATCGGTGCCCATGTGCCCCCAGTGGGAGGCGGCATAGTATTCCTCTGCTAAAAGCGCCATGGTGTCGTCATTGTAAGAGAGGCTCTCGTCCAGCCATAGGGAGTTGGCTAAAACGCTGGTGAGGGCACCGTCTTTGGAGTAGTTGGCCCGCCAGACGTTCTGCGCCTGGGTGCGCAGCTGCTCCACATCCTCCACATCCAGAAGCTCCAGGATCTGGGCACGGGAATTACCCTCCGTCAGCTCTGCCAGCATGGACAGCGCCAGGTACACATTCACCGGGGAGTAGACCCGATTCTCTGTGCCGGCGTTCATCAAAAAGGTGGGTGCGGTGGCCTCGGTGAAGGCATTGACCGCCCGGTCGGAGGCATTACCGGCCTCATTGGCGGCATCCCGCTCCAGAATCCAGGCTTCATACTGGGCAAAATATGCGTCCCAATCCTCAAAGCTCTCCGTGGGATAGGGGGCGGAGGTGGGATAGACGGGGCTGCGAAGCACACGAGGCTGGGTGGCATTCGTTTGGATGGGTGTCTTCTCGGTGCCAAGGGGCTGTCCCGATCCCGAGGGCGGATTGTCAGAGGTCGGGCGGTTCCACAGAGCGGGCGCTGCCAGGCCAACGATCAGGCAGAGGCAGGCAGCCAGGGCCACAATGGGGATCCAGAGCTTGCGCCGGGGCTGTTTGCGTTTTCTATCGGCCTCTAAGAGCAGGTCGTCATCCACCTGTCCCAGAAGCTCTGAGAGCTGTTCTTTTTTCATAGGATCAATCCCTCCTGTTGCAGGTACTGTTTCAGGCTCTGCCGGGTACGGTAGAGCAGGGTTTTTACGTTGGCCTCCTTGAGATCGTACTGAGAGGCGATGGCTTTGATGGGGTCGGCGAAGAAGTAGCGGCAGAGGAACACCGTCCGCTCTCTTTGGGGCAGTTGCCGCAGGAAACGATCTATGGCATGGCGCAGCTCCTTCTCCCGGAGGGCATCCATCAGATCCTCGCTGCCGCTGATGCAGTCCCCCAGTTCCTCTAAGGAGAGGGCGTACTCCGTGCTGCGGCGCTTCTCGCTGTTCAGCGCACGGAAACGGTCGATGCACAGCCGCCGTGCCAGCTTCAGAAGCCAGGCCCTGAAGCAAAGAGGCTTCTCCGGCGGAATGGCATTCCAGACTCGGACATAGGTGTCGCTGACGGCCTCCTCCCGATCCCGACGGTCAGGGAGAATATTCCCGGCCTGGGCATAGAGCAGCCTGCCGTATTTGCGGTCGGTCTCACGGACGGCTTCTTCTTTTCGGTTTTCGTAAAGGGCAATGATCTGCAGATCTTCCATATTCTCCCCTCCTGTCTATGAAGACGGATTTTCCCCACGGAGGTTTCAGCTTTTTCAAAAAAAGAAGCTGCTTCAAGCAGAAGCAGCTCCGATACATCGCCAGAGAAATCGCAGGCAGTCTTACTGCCGCAAACGGAAATTTATATTTGGTGAATAACGAATGGTGAATAGTGAATAATGGAGGTATCGGCTCCGCCGATTTATTTAAAATCAATGCGCAAAGCGCATACCTTCGCCATTCACCATTCACTATTCATCATTCACCACTCCAACGCTAAATTTCCGTTTAAGAGCATATCTCCACTGCGGGAGCAGGGTTGACTTGGGGGAGCTATCCCTCTATTTTACAGGCTTGCGCCAGGTTTTGACCACGGGGTTTTCTCGCAGGCGCTTGAAGAAGTCCTGCAGGAGGGCCTTGGCCTCCTGCTCCATGCAGCCGCCCTCTACCTGGGGGCGGTGGTTATAGGGCAGGGCAAAGAGATTGGTCAGGCTACCGCAGGAACCGGCCTTTTGATCCGCCGCACCGTAGACCACACGGGGAATTCGGGCATTGATCACCGCTCCGGCGCACATGGGGCAGGGCTCTAAAGTCACATACATCGTACACTGCCACAGCCGCCAGCCACCCAAATTGCGGCAGGCATCGTCGATGGCCTCCAGCTCCGCATGGCTCAGGGCATTCTTCGCCTTCTCCCGGCGATTTCTGCCACGGCCAACGATACGATCCTCGCAGACGATCACACAGCCCACGGGAACCTCTCCCTCCGCTGCCGCCTCCTGTGCCAGAAGCAGCGCCTGCTGCATATACTCCTGATCCGTCATGGTGTCGCCTCCTCTCTTTTTGCCTCCATTATAGCAAATTCACGGCCAAAAGCAAGATATCTCCCCCGGGAAATTGACAAGGCGGTTTTTATCCTTTATAATGGAATCACATTCGGGAGAAAGGAGAAAATGAAATGGGCGCTAAAATCATTCTTTCCATGGCAAACGATTCCCGCCTCTGGCTCAACCCCAATCAGATCGTCAAGATGGAGCGTACCCCCGAGGGGCGGTATTTCGTCTTCATGACCAACGGCGAGGTCTTCGAAATCGACCGCCGCACCGCCGGTGCCATCGAAAACCACTTCCAGAATCAGCAATAAATAAACACTACCCGAAAAAGAGAAAGAAAAGCTCTTTTTCGGGTAGTTATTATGTTGAGATATGGCTGTCTTGCGGATGCAAGGCT
Source organism: Oscillospiraceae bacterium (assembly GCA_017481325.1). Next base: position 17,617 of record JAFUPG010000040.1, on the reverse strand, counting down.
TAGCCCACAGGCTCGTTGGAGTGGTCGTGGTTCTCCTCTGCGGCAAGCGCCAGGGAGTAGGTGATCATGTCGAAGATGCGGATCTGAGCATAGTCTACCTTGATGGGGTACTGCTCCATGGCAGCGGCGACGAGAGCTTCGAGCTGCTCATTGACATACCGCTCACGGACAATCTCCAGCCAGCCACGGGTCTCGGTCTGCTCCACAAAGTAGATCAGATGGTATCCGTATTCGCCCTTGACAATGCCGGTGTCACCGGGCTGTCTCGTCTGGTCAAAGCACCAATCGGAGAAGGTGGGTATCATCGCATTGGTGGTGAAATCCTCGTACAGACCGCCGGACTCGGCAGAGGCGGTATCGTGGGTCAGCTCCGTGGCCATGGCGGAGAAGTTCTCCTCCGTGGGATTCTCCTGCCAACGGGCATAGATGTCATTGATCTTGGTCTCGGCAGCCGCCCAGGCCTCCTCGGAGTACTGGCCCGTGACCACATCCGGCTCGCCCTCGGGACCGATGAGAATATGGCGCACGGTGACATTATTCACATTGAGCACACGGCTCTCGGCAAAGCTCTCGGCATTCTCCAGATAGTAGGTCTCCATGAGCTCGTCTGTGGCAGCCTCCTGGTAGGCAATCATGTTGCTGCTATTGTGGTCATAGGCAGCGTAGTACAGGCGCATATAGTCCTGGTAGGTAGAGACATCCACACCCAGGCCGAAGTTGGCCTGAACATAGGCATCGGCGCTTTCAAAGCCGTAGCCCATTGCCTCGGTGGCAAACTCGCCCTGAGGATCAGCCAGGTCGTCGATCATGGCCTCGTCCTCTTCGGAGAGGGTATAGCCTTCTGCATAGGCGGCCATGGCCATGGCATAGTTTTTGGCAAACTGCGTCATGGCAGACTCCAGGAAGTACTGCTCCCAGGTGCGATTCTCCATCACGGAGGACTGCTGTGCCAGAGGCTTGTTGTAATCCAGGCCGAGATAGACGGCATAGTTGCCGGCATAGCTCATGAAATCATAGAAAACCAGCCAGTAGTAAACCTGCAGATCGCTGTTGGTCAGAACAGGCTCGCCCTGGGCATTGACGGCAACGGGCAGCTGCATGGCATCACTGGCGGGAGAGGCCACAGTGACGGCATAGTCTGCCTTGGCGGTGACATCATTCTCGCCGTAGGCGAAGATCACGCTGCTGACATCCTCTTCGGTGGGCTCGGTGCTGGGTTCGGTGGATTCGGTGGTGGGCTCGGTGGTGATCTCGTCGGTAACAGGCTCGGCAGTATCGGGGGCTGCACAGGCGGCGAAGAGACTCAGGCACAGACTCAGCACCAAAAGCAGGGCAATTAACTTACGAATGTTCATATTTCTCTCCTTTGAGGTGGTGTTCTCTGCAATCATAGCACAAAGAAAGCCCTGCCGCAAGGGGGAATTTTCACCTTTATTCCTCCGCTGTGCTGCTTTCTTCGCTCTGCTCCTCTACAGGAGGCTCCACAGGTCTGGGCACGGGGATCAGACCGGGATCATAGTCCTCGCTGAAGTCAAGTGTTTCGTCATTGGTGAACTGGGTATTCTTCTCTGCAGGCGCTTCGGGAGGGTTTTTGCCCTCTACGGCATCCACAGGGGTTTTGTGACTCAGGGGCGTATCACTCGGCGCTTCCGAAGAAGGCAGCGTGATGCCGGGAACCGCTGCGCCGCCCTTCTGCCCTTCGGCCTTGGCCTCTACACAGGCTGCCAGGGACAAAAGCATTGCCAGACACAGAATTATCATCATTACCTTATAGAATTTCATCTTTTGATCCTCCTTTGGGTGATTTTTTCGGTACGGGAGAATTTTTCGCCATATCCGGCGGTTGACAATTAGACGAAAATGGATTATTTTAGTTCCATCAGAATTTTTACGGGAGGTTTCGACATGGTTCAGCATATCGTTATGTGGAAATTTAAGGAAGGCACCGAGGCTCGTGCCGAGGAATTTTTGAAGGGCTTGGAGGGCCTGTACGGTCAGATCGATTGCATCCGCAGCCTGTCTGTCCACCGCAGCGCCGTAAAGGACAGCCAGTACGATGCCGTGCTGCTGTCGGAGTTTGACTCCCTGGAGGATGTGGAGCGCTACAAGAACGATCCCCGTCACCTGGCGGTAGCTGCCATCTGCAAGGAGATCAGCACCGTCCGCAGCGCCATTGACATCGAGAAATGAAGCAGTGGTGCGTTTACATTCTGCGCTGCGGCGACGGCAGCCTCTACACCGGGGCTACCGATGATTTCACTCGCCGTCTTGCCGCCCATCGGTCAGGCAAGGGCGCAAAATACACCCGTGGCAGAGGGCCTTTGGCGCCGGTCTATCGGGAGAATTGCGAAGATATGTCTGCCGCCTTCAAACGGGAATACGCTATTAAGCAGCTGACCCGGGAGAAAAAGCTGGCACTGATCCGGGAAAAGCCATTTACAGGAGAAGAGGAGTAACTCCCCTTCTCCTGCTTTTTATGCCTTCGCCTCCAGACGGTTCATCCATCGTTTTTTCAAAAACACCACCACAGCAATGGCCAGGCGGACGCATTCCTCCAAGGACAGGAACAGATAGACCCAGGGAATGGACAGCCCCAGTCCAAATGCTGCCAGCAAACCCAAGGGCACGCCGAAGCACCAGGTGCCGACCATGTCGATGTACATCACATATTTCGTCCGGCCGCCGCTGCGGAGAATTCCACCGCTGAGGATCATATTCAGCACCTTAACCGGGGCAATAAGGGCATAGACCCAAAGCACCTGCACTGTTAACAGCTGCACCTGAGGCTCTACACGGTAGAGCCTGACATAGAGCGGCGCCGCCAGCGCCACCGCTCCACTGAGAATTGCCGCACCCACAGCGCCGTAGAGGATCAGCTTCTTGGCGCTGCGGTAGGCAGCTTCGTTGTCCCCTTCTCCCAGCTTTTTTCCTACCAGCACGCCGGCTGCCTGGGACAGTCCGCACAGAGCACCGATAAGCAGCCCCTGGACGGGATTGGTCAGGGTCATGGCAGCGCCGGCCTCAGTGCTCATGCGGCCATAGATGGCGGCATAAACATTCTCGCCCAGACTCCAGACCACCTCGCAGACCAGGATAGGCAGCAGAATTGAGAGATACTGTTTCCGATTTCCCCGAGAGCGCTGCCCTTTTGCGTTGGGAATGGGATAGCGGAGCAGCATCAAGCCCATGAGCAGGAAATTGATCCACTGAGAGATCACTGTGGCGACGGCTGCGCCCCGAACTCCCATGGGTGAAAAGCCCAGCTTGCCAAAGATCAAAAGATAGTTCAGCGCCGTATTCAGCAGAGCAGAGGCAATGCTGGCATAGAGGGGCAGCCGTGGCTGCCCGTTGCAGCGAAACAGCGTGGAAAGCAAGGTCGCACCGGCCATGGGCAAAAAGGTCGCCGCCATCAGCAGCAAATAGTCCGCAGCCTCCTGCCTTGTAGCAGGATCTCCGGTATATAGTCCCATGATCTGCCGGGGCAAGAGCAGGCACAGAAGGGTAAATCCTCCGGCAATCCCTGCCGCCAAATAGAGGTTGGAGAAAAAACTCCGACGAACCTGCGCTGCATTCTTCTGTCCCAGATACTGGGAGAGCATGATCCCTGCCGCAGCACCCACGGCGGCGATGACCACAGAAAAAATGGAAGCAAATTTACCTGCCAGACCGACACCTGCAACGCTGGCGCTGCCCAACTGACCGATCATGACCTGATCCACCATGCTGAAGGAGGATTGGAGCATGGATTGCAGCGCCACGGGGATAGCCAGGGCGCAGACCGATTTCAAAAAGTCTTCTTTTTGTTTCACCGAAAAGACCTCCCGAGATTTGTTGATATCCTCATTTTAGTCTGTTCCGGCGGAGATTTCAAAGGTTAAGTCCGTAACCCTTCACAAAAAACAGCAGCTGCGTTTGTGCAAAACTCACAAACGCAGCGCTTTTCTATTTCCATACCGCCGCAGTGCTGCCACGCACCACCAAGCTGACCGGCAGACGCAGCTCCGGCTCGATGGATTTTTTCTCCTGTAATTCCAGCAGCTTTTCCATGGCAAGGCGGGCACGCAGTGCGCCATCCTGCTTCACCGTGGTCAGGCCGGGACTGACCATGCTGCACAGAGGGATATCGTCAAAGCCTGCCACAGAGATGTCGTCAGGAACCGTGATCCCCTGCTCCCGGAGGAAATTCATCAGTTCAATGGCATAGTAATCCGATACCGCAAACACAGCCGTTACTTTGCGTATAGCATCCAGCTGCTGCAGGTAAAAGCGCCGCCGTGCCTCTTTTTCCATGGGAATGATCAGACGGCTGACCCTTCCGGGGGCAAAGCCCCGGGAAAAGCCTTCCATCCGCTCCAGATCCACACCGATTTCATTGTCAGAGATGCACAGGGCCCTCTGATGCCCCAGCTGTTTCAAATGGCTGCCTATGCGACAGCCTCCGTCAGCATTATCAATGGTGATATTGACGATCCGCTCCGGATTTTCGCAGAAGCCGTCATAGATCACAAAGGGAATGCGCATATGATTCCGCAGGTACATATAGTCCTGCTGACAGAAGCCGATGACCACCAGGCCATCCATATTCCACATGGAGGCAAATTTCAGGATATCCTCTACACATTTGGTCTTTTTCACCATCATAAAGCGGCCGCTGCGTTCAATCTCGTTGGAAAGGTAGTTGAGAGAAGAGGCAATAAAAACGTCCTCCAGAGCGTGACCCTCGTATTTCCTGTGGTCATTGACAAAGATGCCGATGATCCGGGAGGGATTCTGCCCCAGGAGAATCTCCGCTCGGTTGGGCATATATCGGCGCTCATCCAGAAGCTCCAGCACCCGTTTTACCGTCTCGTCGGAGATTTTTTTGGTTTTTCCGTGGATCACATTGGACACCGTGGCAGTGCTGAGCCCCAGCTCCTCCGCAATGTCGCAGATCCGAATCCGCTGCTCTTCCATAGGCTTAGAGCAATTGCTCCATGCCGTATTTCAGGGGGAGCAGACCGTTTTTTTGGTAGAAGCGGAGGGCGCTTTCGTTCAGCGCCCAGACGTTCAGGGTGATGCTGTGGCAGTTTTGCTCCTTGGCATAGCTGCGGACGTGGTTTAGCAGCGCCTTGCCGATGCCCGTGCCACGGCAGCCCTCTTCCACGCAGAGATCGTCGATGTAGAGAGTCTTGCGATCCTGCAGGAGCAGGTGATTTTTCGTCTCCTGCAGCTGGCAGAAGGCGTAGCCCAAAACCCCGTCCGCCGTCTCTGCCACAAAAATGGGGGTCAGCGGGTCGGTGAGCAGGGCTTTCAGCTCTTCGTCTGTATATTTCTTGGTGTCGGGGCGGAAAATATCCGGTCTTCCCCCGTGGTGTACCTGCAGCACTTGCCGCAGCAGGCGGTTCAGGGCAGGAATATCCCCGGCCGTAGCAAAGCGCAGGATCATCGGTAGCCCTCCTTTTCGTAGAGGGGAATCCCCGGCTCGAAGCCCTGAGGCACATAGCGCACCGAGGAGATCCGCTTACCGGAAACGCCGTACTTGGCATTGTAGCCGAAGAGGTCAATGTATTTTTCCAGGTCGGCCTTCTGCTTTGCCATCTCCCGCATGACCGCCACGGTGGCTTTCACATCGTCAATGGCACGGTGGGAATTGCTGACCTTGTCGGACAGGCCGTAGTTTTCAATGGCATTGCACAGCTTGTGGGGGTAGGCAAAACGGTCTTTGTAGACCGTCAGCAGATCCAGCTTGGGCTGGTTGCGCAGCAGACCCACGTCGCCGTAGCGCTGCAGCAGGTAGAACAGGAACATCAGGTCAAACTGGGCATTATAGGCCACGATCAGGGTGCGAGGCATGAGAAGCTGGGCCAAAATCACGCACAGGGCCTGCTTGGAGATGCCCTCTTCCCGGAGCATCTCGTCGGTAATATGGGTCAGGGCGGTGATCTTGGGGTCCAGGCGGCGATTCCCCGAGAGCTTGATGAACTCGTCGATCTCCGATACCGTCCGCAGCTCATCTCCCTTCCAGATCAGCTTCACAGCGGAAAACTCAATGATTTCATCCCCCGTAAAGCTTAGGCCGCTGGTCTCCGTATCCAGGATCACCACGCTGTCGCAGTATGGTTTCAGTTGTGAAAGAGACATGGCTATCCCTCCTTTTTCTGCATTATAGCACAGAATTTAGGGCTTGACAAATGCTTTCTGCGGTCTTATACTATTTTCAACCGCATATAGAACCTTCTTCGGGGTGTCGGATGCTTCCGGCTGAGATTGAGTGATGATCACGCTCTGACCCGCAAACCTGATACGGATCATGCCGTCGTAGGGAAAGATGTATTCCGCAAGAGCTTTCCGAGAACGGTTTGCCATGCGGAATTTTTGTTTTTTTGGAGGTTTCTTATGAAAAATCCCAAAGTTCGTGTGCTGCTCTCCATTGTAGAGGGCGCAATTATGGTGGCTCTGGCACAGGTGCTGGGCTATCTGAAGCTGTGGCAGATGCCCAACGGCGGCTCTGTGACCTTCGTCATGCTGCCCATTTTTGTCTACTGCGTGCGCTGGGGCTTCGGCCGTGGCATTCTGGCTGCCTTTGCGCTGGCGGTGCTACAGTTCCTGCTGGACGGCGGTCTGGCACTGGGCTGGCAGTCCATCATCGGTGACTATCTGCTGGCCTATACCGCTCTGGGTCTGGCCGGTCTTTTCTCCAAGCGGAAGTTCGGCTTCTTCTGGGGCACGCTGGTGGGCTCTCTGGCTCGCTTTGTAGTGGCCTGGGTGGTGGGCGCTACCATCTGGGCGGAGTACATGCCCGATAGCTTCTTTGGCATGACCATGGTCAATCCCTGGATCTACTCCCTGCTCTATAACGGCAGCTATATCCTTTTGTGCATGGCACTGTGCCTGGTTGTGGGCGCAATTCTCTACAAGCCTCTGGGGAAATTCCTCCGCAGACAGTAAAACCCTTGCAAAATCTCTCTCCTTGCTATATAATATGGTGCGAGAAAGGGCCATTAGCGCCCTGTAGAAAGAGGGATTATCTTGAAAATCAAGGATACCGGTAAGCTGCCCTTCCTGATCAGCCTCTGTCTGGCCATGGGCGGGCTGCTGATGGCACTGTTTATGTGCGGCTATGTGGAATTCGGCATCCACTCCACGGTGGGTAAGATCGCCGTCTATATTGCATTCCTGCTGCAGGCGGTAAATGTTCTGATCATCCGTCTGCGAATGAGAAGCCTGGTCAAGGCCGGTGCACCTGCGCCCTCCCGGGGGATGCGCCGTTTTGTGGGCGTTTTCCTGTGGATCTGGCGGCTGGGAGCGCTGCTTCTGGTGGCCTCCGTGGTTCTGCTGCTCTTCGGTCTGACAAAAACCGACCCCTGGGTCAGATATACTTGTCTTGCGGGTGTATGTCTGCTGCCCCTGGGCTGGATCGGAATTCTGGCCGCCAGCCGCCGTAGATCTCAGGCCGCTCTGGTGGCAGAGCAAGAGAAACAATGATGCTGCGGAAGCCAAGCTACTACGATCAGTTTGTCTGCCTGGGCGGCACCTGCCCCGACAGCTGCTGCCAAATGTGGGACATTCAGGTGGATGACGAGAGCGCAGAGCGCTATCTCGCCCTGCCCGGAGCCCTGGGCGACCGACTGCGGCAGGTTCTGGTGAAGGATGACGAGGGCTACACCCTCTGTCAGGAGGCGGGGCGCTGCCCCATGTGGCGGCAGGACGGCCTTTGCCAAATCCAGAAGGAACTGGGCGAGGGGGCGCTGTGCCATGTTTGCAGCCAATTCCCACGGCTGAAGCACGAGTACGAAGGTCTGACAGAGCTGGGTCTGGAGCTGTCCTGCCCTGAGGCCGCAAGGCTGATCCTGGCGGATTGGGAGACGGCTTTGGTCGAAGAAGGATCAATGTCCCGGGGCGACGAGGTTTTACCGCTTTTAGATAGCAGCCGAAAAGAGGCTTTTCGATTGCTGTCGGAGAGCCGTTATGACGTAGGAGAGCGGCTGGCACTGCTGCTGCTCTTTGCCTATGGTGTGCAGGAAGAATTGGACGGCGGCGACGAGCGGGAGTTTGACCCCCAAAAGGCGCTGGAGACCGCCAAAGCCTTTGCCAAGGGCGGCGACCGGAAGGCCATTTTCGGGTTCTTCCGTGGTCTGGAGATCCTGACACCTCAGTGGGCGCAGTGCCTGGAGGCAGAGCCTTTGGATGTCCCATGGTCAGAGGAACACGCCGCCCTTGCCAAATATTTCGTCCTGCGCTACTGGCTACAGGCTGCTTCGGACTATGATCTGGTGGGCAGAGTGAAATTTGCCATTGCCTCCTGTCTGGTGATCCGAGCCTTGGGCGGCGAGCTGCAGCAGACGGCACAGCTCTATTCCAAAGAGATCGAAAACGACATTGACAATGTAGATGCTCTCCTGGACGGCGCATATACAGAAAGCTGCTTCTGTGATTCCGCCCTGCTGGATCTGCTGCTGAATACGTAAAACAACGGGCTGCCAAAGGGCAGCCCGTTCAGTTTGTCGAAAAAGTCTCGTATTATGCAATGACATTGCGTAATATGAAACCATACTCATAACCTGAAAATCCTCCTAATACGGGCGGCTTTGGGTGCGTCCAACTGTTCGGCAAATTTCTGTTTGACTTACTGTGGACAGGATGTCTTTTGCCTTAAGGGCCATTTTTTCGATCCTTTGGCCTAAATCTATGTAGTTTACATAATTTTGTTATGGTTAATTCATCAGGTGGCTGCAGATGGTATCGCCTTTCTTGATGTTTCTTGCGCATGCTTTTGATTTTGCCTAATTTATCCGTGAAAATTTCCTCATTTTTGTGAACAATTCATCTTGCGCCGAAAGAGCTGTGGTGCTATGATATCGCACGGAATTTTTAGAGAAGAAGGGATTTTCGTGGAAACGATGATTTGTCTTTCTGTGGCGATCTTAGGTGGGCTGCTGCTGTCCCGTCTGGCCAAGCTGCTGCACCTGCCTGCGGTCACCGCTTATCTGGTGGCCGGTCTGCTGCTGGGGCCTTTTTGCCTGGGCAGAATCGGCCTGGAGGGGCTGGGTTTTCAGTCTCTCGGTCAGGTAGAGGAGCTGAGCATCTTCTGCCAGATCGCTTTGGGCTTTATCGCCTTTGCCATCGGTAACGAGTTCCGCCTCGCCCAGCTGAAGGCCATGGGCAGCCGTGCCATTATCATCGGCATTGCACAGGCCGTGGTTACCACTATTTTGGTGGATATTCTGCTGCTGGGGCTGCATTTCCTTGCTCCGGAGCTGATCTCCGCCCCTGCCGCCATTACCCTTGGCGCTATCGCCTCCGCCACCGCCCCTGCGGCTACCCTGATGGTTGTGAAGCAATACAAGGCCGACGGCCCCCTGACTCGCCTGCTGATGCTGGTGGTGGCCATTGACGATGCCGTGGGTCTGGTGCTGTTCTCCGTATCCTTCGGCATTGCAGGCGCTCTGGAAAACGGCGCTGTGGATCTCATGGGTGTCGTGGTGGAGCCCATTTTGGAGATCGTCGGATCGCTGGGCCTGGGTGCGCTGATGGGGCTGCTGCTCCATCTGATGGAGCGATTTTTCCACTCCCGAAGCAAGCGTATGGCAGTGTCCGTCGCCTTTGTGCTGCTGATGGTGGGCCTGTCCTATGTAAAATTCACCATTGGCAGCATTCACATGGGCTTCTCCCTGCTGCTGGTGTGTATGATGGCAGGCACGGTCTTCTGCAATGTCTGCCCCACCTCCGAGGAATTGATGTCCCGTATCGACAGATGGTCCACGCCCCTTTGCATTGTGTTTTTTGTGCTCTCCGGTGCAGAGCTGGATCTGCAGATCCTGACGCAGCCGCTGATCCTTCTGGTGGGCTTTGTGTATATTCTGGCTCGTTCCGCAGGTAAGTATCTGGGCGCTTTCAGCAGCTGCCGTCTCACCGGCTGTAACGCTGCCATTACCCGGCACCTGGGCATCACCCTCCTGCCCCAGGCAGGCGTTGCCCTGGGCATGGCGCTGACCGCCGCCTCGCTGTCCGACGGCGCTGTGGTGCGCAATGTGGTGCTCTTTGCAGTGCTGGTCTATGAGCTGGTAGGCCCCGCTCTGACCAAGCATTCCCTCACGCAGGCAGGTGAAATTCGCCCCGAGGGCAAAACCAGCGCCCGTACCCACAACCGCCCCAAGCTCCCCACCATCCTTCACGGCAACTTTGCCAAAACCCATCACGCTGCCGATTATCCGGATAACAAAGCTTAAAAAAAGAGGTCGCCTCTCGAAGGCGACCTCTTACTATTTTTTCTTACCGCTGCATGGCGGGGACGGCATCCATATCGGTGCGGAGGTTGGAGTCGGAGATCAGGTGACGGGGGCAAACCGCAGCGCAGCGGCCGCAGGAGACACACTTGCTGTAGTCGATGACCGCCAGATTCTTGATCACGTGGATGGCATCGTGCTCGCACTGCTTCTCGCAGAGATGGCAGCCCACGCAGCCAAGGTCACAGGTCTCACGGGTATAGGCACCACGCTCCCGGTTGGAGCAGGCGATGACGATATCCGTATGGTAGGTGACGGGGATGATGACCTTACGGGGGCAGGCCTCCACGCACTGCATACAGCCGGTGCATTTCTCCGCATCCACCCGGGCCACACCGTTCTGCACGGAGATAGCGCCAAATTTACAGACACTGACGCAGGTACCGAAGCCAAGACAGCCGTTGGGGCAGGCAGAAGGGCCGTCGCCTGTGACGAACATGGCGGCACGGCAATCGGCAATGCCTTCGTAGCGACCCTTGGACAGGTGGTTCTGCCCACGGCACTTGACCATGGCCACCTTGCGCTCAACTTTATCGGCCTCGATGCCCATGATTTTGCCCATTTTTTCTGCAGCCTCCGAGCCTCCGGCAGCGCAGAGCCCTAAGGAAGCCTTGCCATCCAGCACGGCCTGTGCATAGGCCTGACAGCCGGCAAAGCCGCAGCCGCCGCAGTTGGCACCGGGCAGCGCTTCGGTGAGCTTGGGCAGGCGCTCATCCACCTGCACCGCAAAAATTCGGGAGGCAGCCGCCAGAATTCCACCGAAAACAGCACCCATAGCAGCCAGGATGGCAACGGCATATAAGATTTTTTCCACAGCGCAGCCTCCTTCCTTAAAATACCTTGAAGCCGGAGAAGCCCATAAAGGACAGCGCCAGCAGACCGGCGGCGATCAGCGCCAGCGGGAAGCCCTTGAAGGCCTTGGGGCAATCGCAGTCCTCCAGACGCTCCCGCACGGAGGAGAAGAGGACAATGGCCAGAGTGAAGCCAATACCGCCGGTAACGCCGTAGATCAGGGACTCAATGAAGCTGTAGCCCTCCTGAATATTCAGCAGCGCCACGCCCAGAACGGCGCAGTTGGTGGTGATCAGGGGCAGGTAGATGCCCAGCGCCTGGTACAAAGAGGGCACGACCTTCTGGAGGAACATCTCCACCAGCTGCACCAGTGCCGCAATGACCAGAATGAAGACCACGGTCTGCATATAGCCAAGGCCGAAGGGCAAGAGCAGATACTCATTGACCGCCCAGGTGGCAGCGGAGGCCAGCGCCATAACGAAGATGACAGCAACGCCCATACCGACGGCGGTATCGGTCTTTTTGGACACGCCCATAAAGGGGCAGATGCCCAGGAATTTCACTAAAATAAAGTTCTCTGCCAAAATGGCGCTCAGGGAGATGGAGAACAGGGATAAAAACAGCTGCATTATCCTGCCGCCTCCTTTCTCTCGGCTCGCTCAGCGAGCTTGCGGTTGACCCACTGGGTAAAGGCGATGAGGCAGCCCAGGGTCAGGAAGCCGCCTACGGGGAGGATGATCAACAGAGCGGGGTACTGCTCCGGCAGGATGCGGATGCCGTCTGCACCGATGACACCGGCGCCGAAGGTGCCGCTGCCCAGGAACTCACGGATGATGCACATGACCACCAGAGCGGCGGTGTAGCCGATGCCCTGGGTCAGGCCATCCACAGCGGAGGCCAGCACACCGTGCTTGGAGGCAAAGGCCTCGGCTCTGCCCAAAATGATGCAGTTGACCACGATCAGGGGGATAAACACGCCCAGACTCTCGGAGAGGGAGGGCAGGTATGCCTGCAGCAGCAGATCCACCATGGTAACGAAGCCGGCGATCACCACAATATAGGCGGCAATGCGGATCTTATCGGGGATCACCTTGCGCAGCAGGGAGATGACCACATTGGAGCAGATGAGGATCAGAGTCACGGAGACACCCATGCCCAGGCCGTTAAAGAGGGTGGTGGTAATGGCCATGGTGGAGCACATGCCCAGAAGCTGGCTCAGAACGGGGTTGTTGGTCAGAAGACCTTCTTTCAGTTGCTTCTTGAAGTTCATTTGCCCACCTCCTCAACCAGTTTCAGCGCCCGTTCCACGGCCTCGGTGACCGCTCGGGAGGTCACCGTAGCGCCGGTGAGGGAATCGATCTCGCCGCCGTCCTTGTCCACGGCCAGCTGGCCGCTGCGGCCGACAAACTGGCTCTGCCAATCCGCACGGGTGCAGTTGGCACCCAGGGAGGCGGTTTCCGCATGGGAGACCACGGAGATGCCGCTGACGGTTCCATCGGAATTGACACCTACCATCAGGTCAATGGCGCCGCCGAAGCCACCGGCCTCCAGGCGCACCACGTAGCCTTTGTCATCCGCTCGGTAAATGGTCACATCTTCCTCTGCACAGGGGACGGGGGTGTATTCCTCCGCAGGCAGCACCTGCAGCATGGCATTTTTGGCTTTTTCTTCCTTCAGGGTGGCAATCTTCTCCTCGGTCACGTGGTTCACCAGGGCCAGAAGCCCCGCTACCACGGCGGTAATGAGGAAGAGGGTGACGGTCAGGCGAAAAATGTATTTCACTTGCCCTCACCGCCCTTCTTTGCCTTTTTCACAAGGCCGAAGCGCTTGGGGATGCCCAGCTTGTCGAAGAAGCCCACGCAGCAGTTCATGATCAAAATGGCATAGCTCACGCCCTCTACATAGGAGCCGAAGTAGCGCAGCGCCACGGTCAGCAGACCGCAGCCAATGCCAAAGGCGATCTGTCCGCCACGGGTGACAGGGGAGGTGGTATAGTCTGTGGCCATGAAGATGGCACCCAGAAGCAGGCCGCCGGAGAGAATCTGGCTGGCCATCCAGAGCAGGCGGTCATTGCCGCCCAGAGGGAACAGGAAAGTCAGCACCGCCACGGTGAGCAGGTAAGCCAGGGGAATACGCAGAGAGATCACACGGCGGATCAGAAGATACACACCGCCCAAAATCAGCGCCAGGGCAGAAACCTCGCCTAGGGAGCCGCCGATGTTCCCCAGGAAGAGATCCAGCAGGCTCTCGGTGGGAAGCTGTCCCACCGCCAGGGACTCCATGGGCGTTGCGGCGGTGACGCCGTCTACCACAGGGGTGGACAGGGCAGGCAGCCAGGTGCCGGGGGTGACCCAGGTGCCGGACATCAGAGAGGGCCAGCTGAAGAGAAAGGCACGGGCAGCCAGGGCGGGGTTGACAATGTTCATGCCGATGCCGCCGAAGAGCTGCTTTACCAGCACAATGGCGAAGAAGTCCGCAATCAGCACCGTCCAGAAGGGCAGGCTCACGGGGCAGACAAAGGCGATGAGCACACCCGTAACCGCCGCAGACCAATCCCCGATGGTGTGGGGCTTTTTCATCAGCTTACGGTATGCCCACTCGAAGAAGGTGCAGCCGAAAACCGACACCATGGTCAAGGTCAGGGCTCGGAAACCGAAGAAATAGATGGCAGCGATGAGAGCGGGGATCAGAGCGATGACCACGTCACGCATGATCACCGCCGTGGTGGTCTTGCTGTGGGCGTGGGGGGAGGAGGAGATGGTGAAATACTGTGGTCTTGGTTTCATTTTGCCGCCTCCTTTGATTTCTGTTCCCGGAGCAGCTGCTTACTGCGGCGGAAGCTCTGCACCAGGGGGATCTCCGCCGGGCAGGTATAGGCGCAGCAGCCGCACTCGATGCAATCCATGACGTTCCCCTTCTCCAGCTTGCCAAGGTCACCCTTGGTGCCGGCACGGTGGAGGAACACCGGCTGCAGATGCATGGGGCAGACCTCCACGCACTTGCCGCAGCGGATGCACTGGGGTTCGTAGGAAGATTTCTTGTTCTCTAACAGGCAGGTCAGAGCGTTATTGCCCTTGATGGTGCCGCAGTCCAGACGGTGCTGGGCAATGCCCATCATGGGGCCGCCGCAGAGTACCTTATCCGGGGCTTTTACAAAGCCTCCTGCGGCCTCGATGAGCTCGGAATAGTAGGTGCCGATGGGGGCCAGGAAATTGCCCGGCTCACGGATGGCCTGACCGGTCACCGTGATGATACGGCGGATCAGGGGCAGACCGTCGTAAACCGCATCGCAGATGGCAGCACAGGTGGCGGCATTAAACACAGCGCAGCCCACATGGGCAGGCAGACCGCCGGGAGGCACCTGCCGTCCCGTTACCGCCTGGATCAGCTGCTTCTCTGCGCCCTGAGGATAGCGTACCTTCAGGGTCAGCAGCTCCATATCCGCCGGCAGTGCCTGCTTCATGGCAGCCGCTGCGGCGGGCTTGTTGTTCTCCAGGCCGATGGCGGTACGCTTGGGCTGCAGGATCTTCTGAATCACCTGCAGACCCCGGATGATCCGCTCCGGGCTCTCACGCATCAGGCGGTCATCGGCGGTGATATAGGGCTCGCACTCTGCACCGTTGACAATGACCGTATCCACCTTGCCCAGGCCGGAGGAGAGCTTCACATGGGTAGGGAAGCCTGCGCCGCCCATGCCCGTAATGCCCGCCTCACGGATAATGGCGATCAGCTCCTCGGGGCTCAGGTCGTCGATGGTTTCCCGCCCCTTCAGGCCGGGAAAACGAGTATCTCTTCCGTCATTCTCAATGACCACGCAGAGGGTATATGTACCGCCGGGGGTGGCATGGTTCTCCACAGCAACCACTGTGCCGGAGACCGAGGCATGAACGGGAACGCAGAGGCCCTCGCCGTCGCCGATCTTCTGTCCCACCAGCACACGCTGACCCACCTGCACCAGAGGGCTGCAGGGTCTGCCGATATGCTGGTTCATGGCAATACTGACCAGCTTGGGTTGCAGGACCACAGGGGCCTTTTCTTTTGTCAGTTCTTTGTAACCTTTGGGGTGCACGCCACCAAAAAAGGATCGAGCCATAAATGCATCACCTCAATTAATATTCGTACGAGTTTATCATAGCACACATTCGGTTAAATTGCTATGGAAAATTCTCTATTCCTTGCAAATAATTGTTAAAAATCACCGATTATTTTCCCGAGCTGCGCTGATGGGGAACCGTTCCCCACTCCGGCAGCGGCAGGCGCTGCATAGCGCCGAAGACCCGATCCTTCAGCTCGGGGTAGGTCTTGCTCAGGCTGCGGATCAGTTCCTTGATCTCCTCCCGCTTGGTGTTCTTGTCCGCCGGGCAGCGGTTGAGCACAATGGGAAGCTGCTCCTCCTCCGCCAGACGGCGCACCATGCCCTCGGTGAGGTACAGAAGGGGCCGGATCTGGGTCACGCCGCTGCGGTCTAAGTAGGTCACCGGCTGGAAGCAGCTGATGCGTCCCTCAAAGATCAGGCTCATGAGGAAGGTCTCCACCGCATCGTCATAGTGATGCCCCAGAGCGACCTTGGTAAAGCCCTGCTCCAAAATTGCCTGATTCAGGGCTCCACGTCGCATTTTTGCGCACATGGAGCAGGGATTTTTCTCCTTGCGGTAATCAAAGATGATTTTGGAGATCTCCGTCTGTACCCGGATAAAGGGGATCTCACGGGCGGCGCAGAATTCCTCAATGGGGGCGAAATCCATGCCGAAGCCCATGTCAATGGTCACAGCCGCCAGAGAAAAGCCTCCGGGGAAATAATCCCGAAGAGCAGATAAGATCCGCAGAAGCACCATGGAGTCCTTTCCCCCGGATACGCCTACGGCGATCTTGTCCCCGGGAGCAATCATCTGATAATCCTCCACACACCGCCGAACCAGTCCCATTGCACGCTGCATCATAAAACCTCCTATAAAATCTGCCGCAAAAACTTTCCCCGAGCCCGTAAATTTATAAAAATTGCAAAACGAGAAAACAAGAGAATAAACTAGTATAAACGAGAATACGAGAGTTCTTGCGGAGAAAAACAAAAATTTCAAAAATAGTGCTTGACATTCAAATTTTCCCGTGGTATAAAGGTAAAGCTGTCTGGGACTATTGTAATCCCACAGCCGAAAAAAGTCAAAATATTTATTATCATATACGGAGGAAACATCATGTCCACTACCCTGGTCAGAAAAGAAGACGTGCAGCGCAAGTGGTACGTTCTTGACGCCGCCGGTAAGCCCCTGGGCCGCACCGCCGTCATCGCCGCCAACCTTCTGCGTGGCAAGCTGAAGCCCGATTTCACCCCCAACGTTGACTGTGGCGACTACGTCATCGTCATCAACGCCGACAAGGCAGTCCTCACCGGCAAGAAGCTGGATCAGAAGTTCTATCGCCACCACTCCGGCTGGATCGGCGGTCTGAAGGAAACCAAGTATAAGACCCTCATGGCAGAGCGTCCCGACTTCGCTTTCGAGCTGGCAGTCAAGGGCATGCTCCCCAAGAACACTCTGGGCCGTGGCGCCCTCACCCGTCTGAAGGTTTTCGCAGGTGCTGAGCATCCCCATGCCGCTCAGAAGCCCGAAGCCTGGACCCAGGACTAATCGTGGAGGTAGAAGATCATGTACGAAAGCAAGAGACAGTATCAGTACGGCACCGGCAGACGTAAGTCTTCCATCGCCCGTGTCCGTGTTTATGAGAACGGCACCGGTTCCATCATCATCAACGGCCGTGACATCGACGACTACTTCGGCCTCGACACCCTGAAGCTGATCGTTCGTCAGCCCCTGGTCGCCACCGAGAACGTCGGTAAGGTCGACATCATCTGCACCGTCAAGGGCGGCGGCGTTACCGGCCAGGCCGGCGCCATCCGTCATGGCATCTCCCGTGCTCTGCTGGGCGTCAACGCCGAGTACCGTGCAACCCTGAAGGCTGCCGGCTTCCTGACCCGTGACCCCAGAATGAAGGAGAGAAAGAAGTACGGTCTGAAGGCCGCCCGTCGCGCTCCCCAGTTCTCCAAGAGATAATCAGAGAACATTACTATCGCTCAAAAAACCCCGAAACTACTACAGTTTCGGGGTTTTCTTTATGCTCTGAAAGGAGTATAAAGCTAAGATGGCTGAAAGTATTGAAAAAGACCTCATTTAAGCGATAGAACGGCACGAAAATTGCTTTTCGTGCCGTTCTCTTTATTTATTCACATTATTGTGATATAATGGTATCAATTAGATAAACTTGAATTTTTCGAACATCAATCCATATTTTTTCAAAAGGGTATTGACTCTCACGCTCCGTCATAGTGTATGCTCTTGTTGTGAGGTGATAAAATTGAAAATGCAGATTAAAGAATTTGCCGATTTTACGGGTGTAAGTGTGCGCACACTGCATTATTACGATGAAATAGGATTGTTGACGCCAGCCGTTGTTGACAGGTATACAGGCTATCGTTTTTACGACGAAAACTCCCTTCTTCGTATGCAGGAGATTCTTTTTTACCGTGAACTTGACTTTTCTTTAAAAAGCATAGGAGAAATTTT
>JAFUPG010000039.1 GCA_017481325.1 Oscillospiraceae bacterium | reverse complement strand
CCGTGCGAGTATTACTTCGCCAATGCCGCGTGACGAAAAATCTCCCCCTGCTGCGCAGCAGGGGGAGATGAAAGAATCTATTCAATAAACATATTCTTTTTGTTTTTTACACTGTCTACTTGACGGGGGGCACATTATTTTGGCAGTCCGGTGGCTTTTTTAGTCTTCAAATTGGAAGCCGGTGCAATCCAGAGTTGCGAAATAGTCCCGAGGGGTTTCGGCTCGGCGGATCAGACGGTGGCTGCCGTCGGCGCAGAGCAGCACCTCGGCGGAGCGGAGCTTGCCGTTGTAGTTATAGCCCATGGAGTGGCCGTGGGCACCGGTATCGTGGATGGCAAGGTAGTCCCCGATCTCAATGCCCGGAAGGGAGCGGTCAATGGCGAACTTGTCGTTGTTCTCGCAGAGGCCGCCGGTCACGTCATAGACATGATCCAGGAGGGCATTCTCCTTGCCCAGAACCGTAATATGGTGGTAAGCGCCGTAGATGGCAGGGCGCATGAGATCGGCAGCGCAGGCATCCAGGCCGATGTAGGTCTTGTAGATATGCTTCTGGTGGAGCACCTTGGCAATCAGGTGGCCGTAGGGTGCCAACATAAAGCGACCCAGCTCCGTATAGATGGCCACATTGCCCATGCCTGCAGGCACCAGGATCTGCTCGTACTTCTGCCGCACAGCCTCGCCTACAGCGTGGATATCGCACTTGGGCTGCTCAGGACGGTAGTCCACACCTACACCGCCGGAGAGGTTCACAAAGGCGATCTTAGCGCCGGTGGCATTGCGCAGGCGCACTGCCAGGTGGAAGAGCTTTGCCGCCACCTCGGGATAGTACTCATTGCCCACCGCATTGGAAACCAGCAGGGCATGGATGCCGAATTCCTTGACACCCAAGGTCATCATGTGGCTGAACACACCGGCCATCTGATCCTCCGTCATGCCGTACTTGGCATCCCGGGGCATATCCATAATGGTATTCCCGCAGGAGAAGCTGCCGCCGGGATTATAGCGGCAGCACAGGCTCTCCGGCACACCGCCGCAGGTCTGCAGCAGAAACTCCGCATGGCTGGCATCGTCCAGATTGATATAGGCATTGAGCTCGTAAGCCTTACGCATATCCAGTTCCGGCGTTACATTGGAGGAGAACATGATGTCCTTGCCTGTAAAGCCGCAGGCTCTGGCCAGCAGAAGTTCTGTGTAGGTGGCGCAGTCGCAGCCGCAGCCCTCCTCCTTCAGGATGCTGAGAATATGGGGATTTGGTGTCGCCTTCACCGCAAAATACTCCCGAAAACCGAAATTCCAGGCGAATGCCTCCCGTAGAGCACGGGCATTTTGGCGGATACCTGCCTCGTCGTAAAGGTGAAAGGGTGTGGGAATGTCTCGGGCGATATTCTGTACCTGCTCCAGAGTGACAAAGGGTGTCTTTTTCATGATGCTCTCCTCCAAATAAAAAACTGTGCTCTCGGCAAGCGAAAGCACAGGACGGAGTATCCGAAGGATCACGCCCTATGGTTGCGCTCCGCCCTGTTCTCAGGACGACAGTCCCGTGCATCTTCTGCACGGTCCCAGCACAGGGCGGCGGACAGCCTGCCCGGCACTTCGGCGGAATCCCCTTTCCCATTGCTCCGGCTGTCCGCCGTTCATAAGCAAGGGTACTGATGTCATCCGCAACCTCAGCCATAGTTGAATTTGCTATATTGTACGTAAAAAAGGGAGAAATGTCAAGAATTTTCTTCCGATTTTGAGAGAATTATACAGAAGAAAAGATTGATCGCTGAATAAATGGAAATTTAGGCTATCGGCTTTAAGCAGCTGACCACAAAATATGGTGTTATTGTGCGATGGCAATTAAAAGGCGGTCGAAGATTGCACCGCCAAAAGAGCGGCGGTTGAAGCGGTAGCAATACTCGCTCAGATACATTTGCAGGT
>JAFUPG010000038.1 GCA_017481325.1 Oscillospiraceae bacterium | reverse complement strand
TGGCCCTGCCTGAAGCTGAAGCCCGACCCCGAGCAGGTCACCGGCGGCTGCTGCAAGCTCAGCGTGGAGCCCTACGGCGGTGCCATCCTCAATACCTGGATGGATCGCCCCCTGTCCCTGGCCGGCACGGTGCTTTTAAAGGGCGAAAATCCCATGCAGCCCGTCAGCCGTCTGATCGCCTGGGAGGAACCGCTGCTCACCATTCCCAACCTGGCCATTCACCTGAACCGTGAGGTCAACAAGGGCATAGCCACCAGACCCCAGGTGGATCTGCTGCCCCTGTGCCGTCTGGTGGAGGAGGGCTGGAACAAAAACGGCTACCTGCTGCAGCAAATGGCAGAGAAGCTGGGCTGCAATGCCGAGGACATTCTCTCCTTTGACCTCTGTGTCTACTGCTGCCAGAAGGCGCAGCTGCTGGGCTTTGATAAGAAGCTGCTCTCCGCTCCCCGCATCGACAACATCAGCTCCTGCCATGCCTGTGTCACGGCGCTGGCCGAGGCGGATTGTAAGGGCATTTCCCTTGCCGTCCTCTATGACAACGAGGAGATCGGCAGCAATACCCGTCGGGGCGGTGACAGCAACACCCTCTCCACCCTGCTGGAAAAGATCGCCCTGGCCTTGGATCTGGATCGGGCAGCCTATCTGGATGCCTGCCTGAAGGGCATGCTGCTGTCCTGCGACGTAGCCCACGCTCTGCACCCCAATCACCCCGAGATGGCAGACCGCAGCTGCGCCCCCAAGCTGGGCTGCGGCGTTGCCCTGAAGCAGAGTCCCCGTTATTCCACCGAGGCACAGACCGCCGCCGTGGTGCAGGGGCTGTGCAAGGCGGAGAAGATCCCCCTGCAGCTGTACATGAACCGCCCCGACCTCCCCGGCGGCAGCACCATCGGCTCCATGGCCTCGGCGCTGCTGGCCATGCCCGGTGCCGACGTGGGCGCACCCATTTTAGCCATGCATTCCGCCTGTGAGCTCATGGGTGCCGAGGATCAGGAGGCACTGTGCCGCCTGTGCAAGGCCTTCTACGAGGCCGGATAATTGACGAATAAGAGAGGAAGCGACCGATGAAAAAGAGACTGACCCGACTGCTTGCCCTGTTTTTGATGCTCTCCCTGCTGATGAGCCATACGGCCTTCGCCGCCCCCGCCCTTCGGGAACCCACCGAACCCGAAAACCCCGGCGAAACCGAAGAGCCCGTAAATCCCGAGGATCCTGAAAACCCGGAAAACCCTGAGAATCCCGAAGATCCCGAAAACCCGGAGAACCCGGAGAATCCCGTGAACCCCGAAGATCCGGAGAATCCTGAAGATCCCGAGGAACCGGAAGAACCCACCTATGTCTATCCCGACAACTGGAGCCGGGATGCTCTGATGTTCGCCGTGGAGAACGGCATTCTCAAGGGCGACGAGAACAACGACCTCCAGCCGGAGAGCTACATCACCCGTGCCCAGGTGGCAGCGGTGCTGGTGCGCATGCTGGGCGCAACGGCCAAGGCCGACCTCAGCGCCTACACCGACATCCCAGAGAACGCCTGGTACACCGAGGAGCTGTCCAAGGCAGTGGCCGCCGGCATTTTCAACGGCACCACCGATACCACCATGGCCCCCGATGCCTATGTGACCCGTGAGCAGACCGTCACCGTCCTCTGCCGTGCCTTCGGCATTGTGGGTGTGGACCCCACGGTCTACCGCAATTTCACTGACGGCGAGACCATCTCCCCCTATGCCCGTGGCAATGTCAGCGTTCTCAGCGAGCTGAAGAAGGTCAACGGCTATCCCGAGGGCGATTTCCGTCCCCATAACCCCATCACCCGTGCGGAAGTGGCACAGCTGGTTTATAAGCTCTTCGACATTCTGGCCGATACTCCCGATCAGATCACCGGCGGCTGGGTGCTCTACCGTGGCAGCGAAGCCCTTCCCCAGGAGCTGAGCCTGGACGGTACCCTGGTGCTGGCACCCACCTCTCCCAACAAGATCGATGCCTCCCGCTGGGAGCTGACCGGCGACCTGGTGATCTGCACCGGTGCCGATACAGAGGCCGAGCTCCGTGGCCTGCAGGCGGATAAGATCGTCTGCGCCGCCGTCAGCGGCAAGGTCTACGGCGATTCCCCCGTGGTCTGCCTGACGGGCAAGGGCATGGAGTACTACGGTGAAGAGGAAATCCAAATGCTGGTCTGCGCCAACGGCAGCCACAGCGTCTACACCAATGCCCACGAGGTGGATATCCGTGGCGGCAAGCTGACGCTGCTGGCCGATGCCAATACCATTGCCGTGGAAAACGGCGCCTCTCTGATCCTGGCAGGGGATGCCTACGAGGTGGATCTGGCAGAGAATACCACCATGGCCACCAGCTGCAAGGTGGACTTTGTCCATGTCATGGGTCTGAATGTCAAAATCAGCGGCAGCGGTGAGCTGGGCAACCTCAATGTCCACAGCGGCGCTGCTGCGGTGGTGGACGAACTCTATGTGGCAGAGCTGCTTCTGAGCCCCTCCGCCCTCATGACCATGAACGGCACCGCAGGCTCCGTTACCATGGACACCGCCTCCTCCATGAACCTCAACGGCGATGCCGACAAGGTGGTGCTCAAGGGCAAGAACGCCCTGAATATCACCTCCACTGTGCAGCAGATCGTTCTGGAGGGTGACGGCATCCTCCTCACCGGCAGCGGCCTGGTGAAGGAGCTGATCGCCGAGGGCAGAGGCCATATCATCACCGTCAATTACGAGACCATCAGCGGCAGCTACCCCGAGTACATGCAGGAGCATGACAGCGCTCTGGACGTGGTACGGACCCAGCGTGTGGCCTGCGATGTGCTCCGTGACACCTTCCTTTGCCGTAACCGTGACCTGACAGGTTACATGGTCAAGCTGCCCAAGGGCGCCGTGGTCTATAACGAGTGGCACCCCGCAGGTGACGTGTTCTACGTGTCCTACACCGACGAAAACGGCAAGACCTGGAAGGGCTGGACCGACCGCTGGGCCTGCTACATCCCCGATGATACCATCACCACCGATGGCACGCTGGACTACTCCGATGCGGTGAAGGAAGGCTTTGTGGATCTCATGGGCTACGACTCCAAGACCGAGTACATGATCTGGGTCAGCCGTTACACCCAGAAGGTCATTGTATTCCAGGGATCCAAGGGCAACTGGCGTGTGATCGAGACCTTCCAGTGCTCCTCCGGCGAGAACAACACCCCCACCCCTGAGGGCATTTACGAGATCTATTCCCGTACGGGACGCTGGAACTTTGACTATTATTATGTGGATGATGTATCCATTTTCTCCGGCGGTCACGCCTTCCACTCCATCCTTATGAACTACAACGGGACGGTGTATGACGGCAGAGTGGGCATCCCCCTGTCCCACGGCTGCATCCGCATGCTGCCCGACGACTGCTCCTACATCTACAATTTGCCCATGGGTACCCGTGTGGTGGTTTACTAAGAGAATAAATTCGGCGCAGGACGAAACCCCGTCCTGCGCCGAGCAATATGTCAGATGTGTGGATAGTGGATAGTGAAGGTATCGTCTCCAACCATGGGATTTGAAATAGCGTCAAATAGATGCTTCTCGAACTGTCGTCTGCACCGCCAGTCAACGACCTCCCCCTTTCAAGGGGGACACAGGGGGCTGCTGTAAGCACCACCGTCAAATAGATTCTTATCGGTCTGTCGTCTGCTGTATCAAGTCTGTTATTGCGAACCAGTGCGCACACTGGTGTGGCAATCCGTTCTCCTTTGGCACCACCGTCAAATAGATGTTTATCGAACTGTTTGCTTCCGCCCAAAACCTCATTGCCAATAGAGGCAGAGGCTGCCGAAATGCCCTGTCATTGCGAGGAGGGCGCAAGCCCGACGTGGCAATCTGTTCTCTAAATGTTTCAAATATGTGGGAATTTGGTGCAAAACGGAGGTTTTAAGAATACAGATTGCACCCGCAAGGGGTACGCCGCATCTGTAGCGCTCCTTCGTCGCTGACAGCTGCGCAGCCACGGCCACAGGTGGCCTCGCAATGACATAGCGGAATATGAAACCTTGCTCATAGGCTGAAAATCATCCTAATACGGGCGGCTTTGGCTGCTGCAAACTGTTCGACAAATTTCTGTTTGACAGACGAAATAATTCAAATCCGTGCCGAAGGCACACATTAGTCATTAGTTATTAGTTATTAGTTCCCCGACAGACCCACATGGGTTCCCTCATTCCCCCGTGAAGCTGCTGCAGTGGGGGCGCAGCGGACACTCATGGCACTTGGGGCTGCGTGCGGTGCAGATCTCCCGGCCAAACAATACGATCCGATGGCAGAAATCGTTGCTCTCCTCCGGGGGCAGAATGGCCCGAAGCTGCCGCTCCACCTTCTCCGGCTCCTTCCCCTGGGCCAGGCCCAGACGGTTGGAAATGCGGATGCAGTGGGTGTCGCAGACCACCGCCGGTCTGCCGTAAAGGTCGCCCAGCAGCAGATTTGCGGTTTTGCGCCCCACCCCGGGCAGCTTCAGCAGGGTGTCCATATCGTCGGGCACCTTGCCGCCGTGCTCTGTCAGCAGAATGCCGCAGGCCTCCACAATATCCTTGGCCTTCTGCCGGAAAAATCCGCAGGAGTGGATATACTCCTCCACTTCCCGCACATCCGCCGTGGCAAAGGCCTCCAGGCTGGGAAAACGGGCAAACAGCGCCGGAGTGATCAGATTCACCCGGGCATCGGTGCACTGGGCGGCCAGACGGACAGCGATCATCAGCTCGTAGTCCTTCTCGTAGCCCAGAGCGCAGAGGGAGTCGGGATAGCGTTCTTTCAGTATTTCAATAATGGCATTGACTTTGTCCATTTCGTTCACCGCCTTTTTTCGATATTATAGCACAAATACCGCCAAAGGGAAAGAGAGGATTGCCCATGACTTGGGAAAACTTATTGCAGGAAGAATTGGCAAAGCCCGAATTTCAGGCTTTGCTGGAAAAAGTCCGCCAAAGCCGTCAAACCGCAGAGATCTACCCCCCGGCGGGGCAGGAATTCCGAGCCCTGGAGCTCTGCCCGGCGGAACAGCTCCGAGTGGTAATTTTAGGGCAGGACCCTTACCACGAGCCGGGGCAGGCCATGGGTCTGTCTTTCAGCGTGCCGGAGGGAACACCGCTGCCCCCTTCTCTGCGGAA
This sequence comes from Oscillospiraceae bacterium, assembly GCA_017481325.1. The sequence continues at coordinate 16,557 of JAFUPG010000038.1, read as the reverse complement.
TATTTACACAGAGCTTGCGGAGGATCTGGGGATTCCCGTTCCCCAAAGCGGCGACCTGCGCCACTGGGCAAGGCAGGGTGTGCTGCTCTTAAATACCGTGCTCACCGTAGAGCGTGGCAAGGCCAACAGCCACAGCCTCTGGGGCTGGCAGAGCTTCACCGACGGCCTGATCGCCGCCCTGAACCGGCTGCCCCAGCCCATTGCCTTTGTGCTCTGGGGCTCCCAGGCGCAGAAAAAGGAGGCGCTGATCCGCTCCGCCGCCCCTCGCTTGATCCTGAAATCCCCCCATCCCAGCCCTCTGTCTGCCTATCGGGGCTTTTTCGGGAGCCGCCCCTTCTCCAAGGTCAACCACTTCCTGCAGCAGCAGGGCGAAAAGCCCATTCAATGGTAAATTGCGAAAAACCCCGTCTGACCCCTCAGACGGGGATTTTTTGTGCAATTCCGCCACAGAAGAGCCTTGACAAAAGCCCTTTGGGGTGGTCTATGAGTACATCAAGAACATCCAGACCCCCAAGGTCATCGACGGCGTTGCCGTGGCCGGGGAGACCTGGAAGGTGGGCGTGTCTGTTGTCCCCCTGATCGTGGCACTGGTTTGCGTCATCGGCTTCTTCGCCTGCTTCGCCATGCCCAAGCGCTTTACCAAGGAAAGCGTGCAGAAAGCCCTTGAAAAGGTAAAAAAACAGTGATATACTCTCTTTGAGGTGAGGAAAATGAGCAGAAAGGGTGACCGCTCCCGAGAGAGCATTTTGCAGACTGCCTTAGGGCTTTTTGCGGCCAAGGGCTTCTCTGCCGTGACCATGCAGGATATTTGTCAGGGGACCGGTCTGTCCCGAGGCGGTCTGTACCGGCATTATGGCTCCACGGAGGAGATCTTTGCGGCCATTATCACAAGGGAACAGCGCCAGGCGCTGGATGCCTTGGAGAAGGCCACCGCCGCCGGGGTGCAGCCCATACAGATCCTCAAAGCCTTCCTGCAAAGTCGAGCCGAGCAGCTGCTGATGCCTGCCCTTTGTATTGACCGTGCTACGGCGGAATTCGCCGCCGTCAGCCCCCGGGGCAAGGAGATTCTGGCCAAGCGTGCCACGGACTCCGTAACAATTCTGGCAAAAATGCTGGCCATGGCAGCAGAATGTGGGCAGATCCGCTGCCCCGATCCCGAGAATACCGCCCTGCAGCTCCTCTGGTTCTTGGAGGGCATGGGACGGCACAACGCCCTGCTCCCTCTGGAAAAAGCCGAGGCCATGCAACGGCTGAACAGCTTCCTCAGCGCCCTTTTGGGTTAACGGAAGTGTACACCAGCAACACGCCGCAGTCCGACGGACTGCGGCGTGTTGCTGGTGTATTAATAAAGTATGGCAGAAGGCAATGAGGCTAACCATCCCCTTAACAACTTCCTTTTACCGTGCCATCCCACAGCTCTTACGCAGCAATTACGGTCTGCCGGAGCTGAAGTCTGTGTGGAGATTTCCCTTTCCCACGTAGTCGGCGTGGATATAGATGTCCATATAAGTGACACCATCCGTCTCATAGACCTCCTCAAAGCAGCCCAGGAAGGCAGTGCCGTGGTTCTCCCTAAAGCCGTTGGCACCCAGAAATTCCAGAATCCGCCGGTAGCCCTTGGGAATGCGGTCAAAGGCGGCCACAAAGGGATCACGCACGGTGATCTTGGCATACTGCGCCGTCTCCTGACGGTAGAGCTCCATTCCGGGACAGTTGCACTCGAAGCCCTCCGGCAGGATCCAGCCGGCCACATAGCCCCGCAGACCGAAACGGTTCTGCTGCTCCATGGACACAAAGGGGAAATCCCAACCGATCTGCCGTGGCTGGGGCGTGAAATCGTACAGGCCGCTGCATTTCGCCCAGCGATCCAGATACATCTGCACATCGTTTTCCGGCTGGGGGCTGATGATCACGTAGCGAGCCAGGATAAAGGCCGGCACGCTGACGATTTGCACCGGGGAATAATAGTCCGCCTGGGGCGCCATATCCTCCTTCAAAAGGGCATCAATGGTGCAGGAGAAGAGCTTGCTCAGCTCCGGCAGCTTGTCCACCTCCGGCATGGCCTCGCCGGTCTCCCACTTGGAGATGGTCTGCCGGGAAACGCCCATTCGCTCTGCCAGCTTCTCCTGGGTCATATTGCCGTGGAGCTTGCGCAGGAACTGTTACAGTATAGGCTATAATATGCCTATATAGTTAAAGATAATTGATGCCGATCCGAAGAATACCAAACGCATCGGGGCAGAAATACGTATTTTACAAAAAGGATGTTCCCAGGGTTTACCAGGCCTATGTGGAGGCCATCAACCAGCGCTTTGGCAAGGATTGCAGCGGACAGCCCTACCACACCATCAACTTCGGCCTGAGCTTTTCCTTTAAGTATCATATGAACGGCGGTGCCTGTACGGTGCGCCTGATTCCCTATAAGGATGGGACGGCGGTGAACCTCCGCTACTCCATTGCCCAGGCCATGGGCGCACGCTATGAAAAGCACAGTGACGACCTGAACGATTATGTCAGCAACATTCTGGGATATGCGCCCCTCCGGGTTGACATACCGGTGGAGGAGTTCCTGCGCAGCGAGCGCCGCATCACACCCAACAGCCGTCCTGCCACGCCTCCAACCCCGGCCTATACAGCTCCGGCCTATGCCGCACCTGCCGCTCCGGCGTACACTGCACCTGCCGCTCCGGCGGCAAGTCCTGCGCCCCAGGCTGCGCCTGTGGATTATGCGGCGGTGGAAGCATGGCCAGTAGAGGATGACACTGAGCGGTTGAGAGCGGAGAGATACGCCAGACGGATTGCGAGACAAAAGCAAAGAAAGCGGGAAAAGATCCTGAAGATTGTAGCTGCAGCAATTGCGGTCGCTGTCGTGATTCTGATTGTTTCTCTCTGTTTCGGTTCCTGCTCAGCCTCCAGCTACGAGGAGGCGTTGGAAGATAAGATTGAAGGAAAATGGTATGCCGAAACCTACTCGTTAAATGGAGTCACCAAATCGGCATCAGAAATGAGTTTCGACTTTTCCGGCCCGGATTATACATTCTATTCTGATGGAACCTATAAAACGGCAATCGGCTGGGACAAAGGAACCTGGTACGTAGAAGGCAAAACGGTGATCCTGAAAATGGAAGGCAGTAGCAAAAGCACAAAGCTGACCTACAGTGACGGAAAACTGATCAGCATCAGTGACAGCGGACTGAAGATCATATACGGAAAATAAGTGTACCGGCTACGCAATGCAAAAAAACGGGACAGGCAACCCGTCCCCTACAATGAATATCGGAATGTTTCTTAATAACAGACACCCCGTGGCAGCTTGGCTGCCACGGGGCATTTTGCTTGGCTTATTCGTCCTCAGATCTCCATGATCACAGGCAGGATCATGGGGTTGCGCTTGGTGTTTTTGAAGAGGAACTGGCTCAGGTCGTTTTTGATGGTGGACTTGATGGTGGCCCAGTCGGAGATCCTTCTGGCCCGGCAGACCTCCAGGGAGTGGCTGGCGATCATGCGCAGAGCCTCCATCAGATCCTCATTGTCCTTCATATACACAAAGCCACGGCTGATGATATCGGGGCCGGAGAGGACGGAGCCGTCCTCGCTGGACAGGTTCACGCAGACCACGATCATGCCGTCCTGGGCCAGGTGCTTGCGGTCCCGCAGCACCACGCTGCCCACGTCGCCCACACCGGTGCCGTCCACCAGGATCTTGCCGGCGGTGACGGTACCTGCCAGCTTGCAGGTCTTGGGGGTGCATTCGATGACCTGGCCGATGTCGGAGATCAGAATATTCTTGGGACTCATGCCCATCTGACGGGCGATGGCCGCATGCTTCTGCAGGTGGCGCTGCTCGCCGTGGAGGGGGATGAAGAACCGGGGCTTCACCAGGGCATGGATGATCTTCAGCTCCTCCTGGCAGGCGTGGCCGGAGACATGGAGACCCTCCAGCTTGTCGTAGATCACGTCGGCCTGCTTGCGGTAGAGCTCGTTGATGATCCGGGACACCGCCTTCTCATTGCCGGGAATGGCGGAGGCGGAGATGATGATCTTGTCCCCGGGCTGGATCTCCACCTGACGGTGGGAGGAGAAGGCCATGCGGTACAGGGCGGACATATTCTCACCCTGAGAGCCGGTGGAGACGATGACGATCTTGTCCTTGGGCAGGGACTTGATCTGGTTGATGTCCACCAGGGTGCCCTCGGGGATGTCCAGATAGCCCAGCTCCGTGGCCACCTTCAGGATATTCTCCATGCTGCGGCCGGTGACGGCCACCTTGCGGCCATGCCGTGCGGCGATGGAGAGCACGGCCTGAATGCGGTGCATATTGGAGGCGAAGGTGGTGACGATAATGCGGTTTCTGCAGCCCTTGAAATGCCGATCCAGACCCTCAGCCACCAGGGACTCCGAGGGGGTGTAGCCGGGGCGCTCGGCATTGGTGGAGTCCATCAGCAGGGCGTAAACGCCCTCCTTGCCCAGAGTTCCGAAACGGCTGAGATCGGTGATGCCGTCCTCGCTGGAGGCATCGATCTTGAAGTCACCGGTAAAGATTACGTTGCCCACAGGGGTCTTGACGCAGAAGGCAACGGCATCGGCGATGGAGTGGTTGACGTGGATGAATTCCACGCTGAAGCAGCCGGCCTTCACCACGTCACCGGGCTTATGGGTGATGAGCTTGGTCTTGTCCAGGAGGCTGTGCTCCTCCAGCTTCAGCTTAATGAGCCCCAGAGTCAGGGGCGTGGCGTGGACGGGGGCATTGACGGCCTGCAGCACATAGGGCAGAGCGCCGATGTGATCCTCGTGTCCGTGGGTGATAAAGAAGCCACGGAGCTTCTGCTGATTTTTGGCAAGGTAGGTCACATCGGGGATCACCAGATCCACGCCGTACATATCGTCCTCGGGGAAACCGAGACCGCAGTCGATGACGATCATATCCTTGCCATACTCTAAGACGGTGAGATTCTTGCCGATCTCATTGAGGCCGCCCAGAGAGATGATTTTCAATTTATCTGCCAATGAATGACAACTCCTTTATATAATAGCATTGTATGTATGCCGCAGAGCGGCTGTGTGTCTGATGTAGTGCCGGGGGATCAAGACCCCAATCCCTGCCGACAGGGGAGCAGGCGGACAAAAGAGGCAAATTTCGCCGCAAATTCAAACTGCTCCTTTTAAAGTATACCACAAATTTCCGAAGAAGTATACATTTTTTTCAAAAGGGGAAAAATCCGGAAAGAAACAGTGGAAAAAAGCGGCGATATTTGCTATAATTAAAAAACCTATAACCTACAAAGCCGACATTGCCGTTTCCGATACAGATCATACGACGGGAGGTTTCTCTATGAATAAGAAACTGCAGCGCATCCTACGGCCCAACCTGGTGGCATATTTTGTGATCATGGCGCTGTTTTGCGCAGCGGCACTGGTGCTGCAGCAGTATATTCTGGGTGCGGTGGAGGCCGTGATCACCATGGGGCTGTACCTGATATATCTGTCCTCTGCCCGCCGTCGCCGCCGGATCATGGCGGAGTATCTGCGCAGCAACAACGACATGATGCACAAGGTGGCCGATGGGGAAGTGCCCTTCCCTGTGGCGCTGGTGCATCTGGACGAGGACGAGGTGGTCTGGTACAACCATGCCTTCTCCCAGCTCACCGGTGTCAGCGAAGGGCTGGCGGCCAACCGGATCACGGAGCTGTTTCCCGGCTTTTCCACCGCCTGGCTTCTGTCCGGCAAGTCGGAGTGCCCCGAGCATCTGAGCTATAACGGCAGACGCTTCCGGGTCAAGGGCAGCCTGCTCAGCCGCTCCGGGGAGCATATGGCGGTGATCTATCTCCACGACGAGAGTGAGCTGTTAAATGTCCGGGATGAATATCTCCGCACCCGTCCCATGGTCTGTCTGGTGCTGGTGGATAACTACGACGAACTGACCAACAACCTGCCCGATGCAGTCATCTCCAGCCTCAATGCCGCCATCAATACCAAGATCAACGAGTGGGCGGATAAATTCGGCGGCCTGCTGCGCAAATTGGAGCGCAACCGCTACCTGGTGCTGCTGGAGGCCAAGGATCTGGCGCTGATCACAGAGAATAAATTCTCCCTGCTGGAGACCATCCGCACGGTCACCAATCCTGCCGGCATTGCCGCCACCGTGTCCATCGGCATCGGCAAGGACGGCAAGGATTTCCGTGAAAACTATGACTTTGCCGCTCTGTCCATTGAAATGTCCCTGTCCCGAGGCGGTGACCAGGCGGTCATTAAGGATCGCTACGACTTCAGCTTCTTCGGCGGCCGTTTTAAGACCACGGAGCGCCGCACCAAGGTCAAGTCCCGTGTGATGGCCTCCTCTCTGGCGGAGCTCATCACCCAGTCCGGCCATATTTATGTCATGGGTCACCGCTTTGCCGACCTGGATGCCCTGGGCGCTGCGGTAGGCGTGTGCTGCCTCTGCCGCAAGAAGGGCAAGCGTGTTTCCATCGTCATGGATCTGGAGAAGAATGCCTGCGGCAGCCTTTTGAGCCTGCTGCAGACCGTGCCGGAATATGAGGGCATCTTCATCAGCGGCCAGGAGGCGCTGGTCTCCGCCGATGCCAAGAGCCTGCTGATCGTGGTGGATACCAACCGTCCCGACCAGGTGGAGTACAAGCCGCTGCTGGAGTCCATCCGCCGTGTGGTGGTCATCGACCATCACCGCCGTGCCGCCGACTATATCGAGCAGCCGGTTTTGAATCTCCACGAGCCCTATGCCTCCTCTGCCTCCGAGCTGGTGGCGGAGCTGCTGCAGTACTCTGTGGAGGCTGCGGATATCTTTGATATCGAGGCAGCGGCGCTGCTGTCCGGCATCGCTCTGGATACCAAGAATTTCTCCGTCCGCACCTCCAGCCGCAGCTTTGAGGCGGCGGCCTTCCTGCGCCGCATGGGTGCTGACACCGTGACGGTGAAAAAACTCTTCCAGAACGACCTGCCCACCACTGTGGCACGCTATAAAATCATCCAGAATGCCCGTCTGTACCGTGGCAAGATCGCCATTGCCCCCCTGGACTATACCGCCACCCGTACCATTGCGGCCCAGGCGGCGGACGAGCTTCTGAACATCTCCGGCATCGAGACTTCTTTCGTCCTGTACCCCCAGGATGACCAGACCATTATCTCCGCCCGTTCCATTGGCGATGCCAATGTGCAGGTGATTCTGGAGCCCTTGGGCGGCGGCGGCAACGCAGCTACCGCAGGCGCACAGGTGAAGGGCAAAAATGTGACCGTCACCTTAGACGAGCTCTTAAAGAGCATCGACCGTTTCTTTGAACAATTGGATGTAGATCCCGACAATAACTAAAAGGAGGAGAAATCATGAAAGTAATCTTACAGCAGGATATCCGTGGCAAGGGCAAAAAGGGCCAGATGATCGAAGTATCCGACGGCTATGCCCGTAACTATATGCTGCCCCGCAAGCTGGCCATCGAGGCCACGGCTGACAATGTCAACACCATGCGCATGACCGATAAGGCCCAGCAGGAAAAGCGCCAGCGTGAGCGTGAGGAGGCCTTTGCCATCTCCAAGAAGATGGCGGATCTGGTGGTCATCGTCCGCTGCAAGGGCGGCGGTGCCGGCAGACTTTTCGGTTCCGTCACCACCCAGGAGATCGCCGACTCCCTGAAAAAGCAGACCGGCATCGACCTGGATAAGCGCAAGATCGTCCTGGAAGAGCAGATCAAGACCGTAGGTGACTACAAGGTCAAGTGCAAGCTGGGCTACGAGATCAACGCCGAGCTGAAGCTCAAGGTAGAAGAACTGTAATAAAGGGAGGCTTTCCCCATGGAAGACCTGTTAGGCCGTCAGGCCCCCCATTCGCTGGAGGCGGAGCAGTCCGTCCTCGGCTCCATGCTCATCGACAGCCGCTGTGTCAATGATGTCATCGGCATGCTGCGCCCCGGCGATTTCTATCTCAGCACCAACCGGGACATTTTCGAGGCCATCTACGAGATGTTCAGCTACTCCCAGGTCATCGACCCGGTGACCGTGGTGGACAAAATGCAGGAGCGGGGCACTTTTGACGAGCAGAATACCACCAAATACATCGCCCAGATGATGCAGATCACCCCCACTGCGGCCAATGTAAAGCAGTATGCCCGGATCGTCCACGACAAGGCGCTGCTGCGCAGCCTGCTGGATTGCGCCACAGACATTGAGGAGATGGTCTACGAAGGCACCGGCACCGCCCAGGAGCTGCTGGAGGCGGCGGAAAAGCGGATCTTCGACCTGCGCCGTGGCAACACCGGCGACTCTCTGGAGCACGTGGGCACCATCCTGCTGAAGGTCTACGACCGTCTGGCAGAGCTGGCTCAGAGCGGCAGCGACATCTCCGGCATTTCCACCGGCCTGCGGGATCTGGATAAGTTCATCAGCGGCCTGAATAAGTCCGACCTGATGCTTCTTGCCGCCCGTCCCGGCATGGGCAAGACCTCTCTGGCCCTGAACATCGCCCTGAACGTGGCCAAGAAGTATCCCAAGCGCACCGTGGCATTTTTCTCTTTGGAAATGTCCAAGCAGCAGCTGGTCACCCGTCTGATCTCCAACGAGAGCTTTGTGGACAACAAAAAGCTCACCACGGGCAAGCTCAACGACGAGGATTGGAGCAAGGTGGGCATCGCCACCTCCGCCCTGGCGCAGACGGATCTGCGAGTGGATGACAATCCCTCCGTCACCGTGGCGGAGATCAGTGCCAAGCTCCGCCGCATTGACGACCTGGCGCTGGTGATCATCGACTACCTGCAGCTGATGACCGGCTCCGGCAACAAGAGCGGCAACGGCGGCGAGAACCGCCAGCAGGTGGTTTCCGACATTTCCCGCTCCCTGAAGATTATGGCAAAGGATCTCAATGTGCCGGTTTTGTGCCTGTCCCAGCTGTCCCGTGCCAACGAGTCCCGTCAGGATAAGCGCCCCATGCTCTCCGACCTCCGTGAATCCGGCGCCATCGAGCAGGACGCCGACGAGGTCATGTTCATCTACCGTGATGACTATTATAATAAGGATACCGAAAAGCAGAACGTAGCCGAGTGCATCATCGCCAAGAACCGTCACGGCGACACCGGCACCGTAGAGCTGCAGTGGCTGCCCCAGTTTACCACCTTTGCAGACCGGGAATGGAGACATGATGAAGGCTAAGCTGCTGGAATTCTGCCGCCGGGAGGCGCTGTTCAGCCCCGGCGACCGGGTGATCTGCGCCCTGTCCGGGGGAGCGGATTCCGTGGCGCTGCTGGCGGTTCTGCTGGAACTGCGGCAGACCCTGGATATCCGCATTGAGGCCGCCCATTTCCACCATAACCTCCGTGGCCAGGAGGCAGACCGGGATGCGGAATTCTGCCGCAGCCTCTGCCAAAAGCTGCAGATCCCCCTCCACTTTGGCAAGGCAGAGCCCCATAGCTACCGGGCGGGCGAAAGCCTGGAGCTGCAGGCCAGAGAGTTGCGCTATGCCTTTCTGCGCTCCCTGCCCTGTGACCGCATCGCCACCGCCCACACCGCCGACGACAATACCGAGACCGTCCTGCAGCATCTTTTGCGGGGCAGCGGCCTCCGTGGCCTGAGCGGCATTCCGGTGAAGACGGAGGCTCTGGTGCGCCCCCTCCTGGCTGTGACCCGGGAGGAGATCGAGCGTTATTTGCAGGAAAAGGATCTGTCCTGGGTGGAGGATTCCAGTAACCGGGAGGATTTCTGCCAGCGCAACCGCCTGCGCCACCGGGTGATCCCGGAACTGAAAGCGGAGATGCCCGGACTTCACAGCCGGGTCTTCCGCCAGAGCAGCCTGCTCCGCCGGGAGGATGCCTTTTTGGATCGGCTGGCCGGGGAACTGCTGGAAAAAGCCCAAAGAGGGGAGAATTGCTACCATCGCCGGTGCCTGCTGGAGGCAGATCCCGTCCTGTGTGACCGGGCGCTGTGCCTGCTGCTGCGCAGCTTTTATGCCGCCGGACTGACCATGGAGCATGTGACCCTTGTGCGTAAGGTGCTGCTGTCGGAGCAGCCCTCCGCCGCCGCAGATCTGCCCCATGGGCTGAGGGTGTTCCGCCGCTACGAGCTGCTGTGCTTCGGAGGGGATAAACCCTCCGGCTTTTCCCCCAGAGCGCTGCAAATTCCCGGTGAGACTATCATAGAGGAAGCCGGGGTCAAAATCTGTTGTTTCTTTTCCGAAAAATTGCAAAATTTTGCAAATACCCCTTTCCATTTTGCGGTAAAATATGATATGATAAGCGAAAGTCGGATTTTCGTGCGCCCACGGCAGGAGGGAGACTGTTTTTCCATGAACGGCGGCTATCACAAGCGCCTGAAAAAGCTGTTCATTGAGAAAAAGATCCCTCTGGATCAGCGGCAGCGATTACCCGTCTTTACCTCCGGGCAAGCTCTTCTTGCGGTGGGCGGCATCGGCGTCAGTGCCGATTTCCGAGGCCAAGAGGGGCAGCCTGCCCTCATCATCAGTATAGAAATATAAGGAGATTTCACATGCTTCAGGACATTGAACGAATTCTGATTTCCGAGGAAGAACTTCAGGCAAGAATCAAGGAACTTGGTCAGCAGCTGGCTGCCGACTATCAGGACAAGGAGCCGATTTTTATCGGTGTGCTCAAGGGTGTTGTTAATTTCTTCAAGGATATGGTCACCGCCACCCCCATCCGCTGCCAGTACGATTTCATGGCAACCTCTTCCTACGGCAGCGGCACCTCTTCCACCGGCAATGTGCGCCTGCTCAAGGACATTTCCACCGACATCAAGGGTCGTCACGTCATCATCTTAGAGGATATTCTGGATAGCGGCCTGACCCTGAAGTTCGTCAAGGAGCGCCTGCTGTCCATGGGGCCCGCCTCCCTGAAGATCTGTACTCTGCTGGATAAGCCCGAGCGCCGCAAGGTAGATATCTATGCCGATTACATCGGCTTCACCGTTCCCAACGAGTTCGTGGTGGGCTACGGCCTGGACTACGACGAGTTCTATCGCAACCTCCCCTTCATCGGCGTGCTGAAGCCGGAGGTCTACACAAAATAAGCATTTTTAAAGGAGAATCATTTTGGAAAAATCTCCGAGACGTTTTGGTATTTTCTTTTATCTTCTGATATTCGGTGCCATTTTGTTCCTGTTGATGGGTCTGTTCGGCGGCGAAGAGAAGTCGGATATCAGCTATTCCGAACTCAATACCCTGTTCCGTGAGGAGAAGATCAAGTCCTTCGTCTGGGAAGAGGGGGTTCTGACCCTGCAGCTCCACGAAAAGGATGACAAGGGACGTGACGAGCTCCGCTATGAGCTGGCGGATGTGGAGATGTTCCACGACGATCTGGGGCACATCTATGAGGCGCAGCTCCGGAACGGCATCATCGAGCGCTATGAGTTTGTCCCTCTGGAGGGCACACCCTGGTACATGGCCATGCTGCCTTACCTGCTGGTGACCGTTGTGGTCATGGTGCTGTTCTTCTTCCTTTTGGGCAGAGCCAACAAATCCGACGGCGGCAGTGTCAAATTTGCCAAGGCCAACATCCGTGTGGGCAGCGGCGAAAAACGGGTCACCTTCGATGACGTGGCCGGTGCCGAGGAAGAGAAGGAAGAGCTGAAGGAAATCGTGGATTTCCTCCGCAATCCCGAAAAATATCGCCGCATCGGCGCCCGAATTCCCAAGGGCGTGCTGCTGGTAGGCCCTCCGGGCACCGGCAAGACCCTCATCGCCAAGGCGGTGGCGGGGGAGGCGGATGTGCAGTTCCTGTCCATCTCCGGCTCCGACTTTGTGGAGCTCTATGTGGGCGTAGGTGCCAGCCGAGTCCGTGACCTCTTTGAGCAGGCCAAGAAGGGCGCTCCCTCCATTATCTTCATCGACGAGATCGATGCCGTAGGCCGTCGCCGTGGCGCAGGTCTGGGCGGCGGTCACGACGAGCGTGAGCAGACCCTGAACCAGCTCCTGGTAGAGATGGACGGCTTCGGCAGCAACGAAGGTGTCATTGTCATGGCAGCCACCAACCGCCATGATATTTTGGACCCTGCTCTGCTCCGTCCCGGCCGCTTCGACCGGCAGATCTATGTCAGCGCTCCCGATGTCAAGGGACGTGAGGCCATTCTCCGTGTCCATGCCAAGGATAAGCTGCTGGCAGAGGATGTGGATCTGAAGGTCATTGCCCGTTCCACCACCGGCTTCACCGGCGCAGACCTGGCCAACCTCCTGAACGAGGCTGCCCTGCACTCTGCCCGTCAGGGACTGCCTGTGATCAATATGGCAGCGCTGGAGGCCAGTATTCTCAAGGTCATCGCCGGCCCCGAGAAGCGCAGCCGTGTGCAGCGCAAGCAGGATCTCCGTATCACCGCTTTCCACGAGGCAGGCCATGCCATTGCCATGCACTTCCTGCCCACCCAGGACCCCGTGCATCAGATCACCATTGTTCCCAGAGGCAGTGCTCTGGGCATGACCATCAACCTCCCCGAGGAGGATGCCAGCCTCATGACCCGCAACCAGATGCTGGAGCAGATCGTCTCGCTTCTGGGCGGCCGTGTGGCCGAGGCCATCGAGTTCAACGACATTTCCACCGGCGCTTCCAACGACCTGCAGCGTGCCAGCCGCATTGCCCGTGATATGGTCGCCCGCTACGGCATGAGCCAGCGCATCGGCGCTGTGTCCTACGACAACGGCGACGAGATCTTCGTAGGCAGAGACTACGAGCGCACCAAGTCCTACTCCGAGCAGACCGGCGGCCAGATCGACGACGAGATGAAGCGAGTCATCGATGCTGCCTATGTCCGCTGCGAGAAGATCCTGCGTGATAACTACGCCAAGCTGAAGGAAGTTGCGGAGTACCTCCTGGCGCACGAGACCATGAGCCGCAACCAGTTCGAAGCCTGCATGAAGGGCGAATGGATCCCCACCCAGGCCGAGGGCTTCTTCGACCATGCCGCCAACCGGGCGGACAACGAGGATTTTGCCCAATAAAAAGCTTTCCGAAAAAACAAGCTGCCTGCCGCAAAAAAGCGGCAGGCAGAAATATGCCTCCGTAGCTCACCTGGATAGAGCGTACGCCTCCTAAGCGTAAGGTAGTGAGTTCGAGTCTCGCCGGGGGTGCCATGCAAAAAGCGACTTGCGAAGAGCAAGTCGCTTTTTGCAATGATATCCGTTCTCTTTGGGTCACGGATGATATATCTATGATATCCACCTCCGGTGGGTGATATATGCTCCGCATATGGAGGGAAACGGAGATCATTCCATACTTGCCAAAGGCAAGTATATCACAGGGTGTAAGCCCTATATCATATCCCCTGGGGATATATCATATTGCTATATATCATTGAAAATCAGCATGATTTTCACCTGCTCCGCTTCCGGTACTCCTTCGGTGTCATGCCGATGTGCTTTTTGAAGAGCTTGGAGAAGTACTGCACGTCCAGCACGCCGCAGTGCTGGGCGATGGTCTGGATCTGCAGGGCGGTGCTGTCCAGCAGCTCGGCGGCCAGGAGCATCCGCTGCTCGTTGATGTAGTGGGTCAGGGTCTGCCCCGTCTCCCGTCGGAAGAGGTCGGAAAAATAGGCAGGACTGAGGGTCAGGGCCTCGGCCAGCGTATGGAGAGAGAGATCCGCCGACAGATCCGCCCCGATCAGCAGAATGGCCTTGCGCACGGAAGGGGAGTATTGCTTCTCCAAGAAGTACGAGCTGCACATCATCGACCGTGTCGGCGCCGGTGACAGCTTCGGCGGCGGCCTGATCTATGCCCTCTTAAATGGCAAGACCACCCAGCAGGCGGTGGAGTTTGCGGTGGCAGCCTCTGCCCTGAAGCACTCCATCGAGGGGGACTACAACATGGTCACCGTTCCCGAGGTGGAAAAGCTGGCAGGCGGCGACGGCTCCGGCAGAATTCAGCGATAAGGAAAAAAAGCAGGGCTTTTTGCCCTGCTTTTTATCTCTTTTGCAGGGATTGCGGTTTCAGAGCATTTATGATATAATAAATTGTCTTTAATTGCAAAGGAGGACTTTCAAGTGGCAAAACAAGGACAATATAAGATCTTTGAGGCAGATCCCAATCTGCTCCACCATCAACAGGATATCGAGCTCCGCATGGAGCTTTACAGAAAGAAAAAAGAAGAGCTGGTCGGTAAGAACGGCAAGCTCTCCGATATGGCCAACGGCCACCGCTACTACGGCTTCCACCGCACCGAAAACGGCTGGGTCTACCGTGAGTGGGCACCTGCTGCCGAGGCCATGTTCCTCACCGGCGATTTTAACGGCTGGGATCTCTATTCCTGCCCCATGCACCGTCTGGACAACGGCGATTTCGAAGTCTATCTCACCGGCGACTGGTGCCTGCAGCCCGGTCAGAAGGTGCAGGCAGTGGTCTGCCGCTACGGTCAGACCATGCGCCGCATCCCCCTCTACGCCACCCGAGTGGTACAGGACCCCTATAACTACTCCTGGTGCGCCGAGATCGAGGATACCTTTGCCCCCTTCCCCTGGACGGATGAGGGCTTCACTCCCGCCAAGACGCCCCTGATCTACGAGTGCCACATCGGCATGGCCCAGGAGCACGGCAAGGTGGGTACATACCGTGAGTTCAAGGAGTGGACCCTGCCCCGTATCAAGGCTCTGGGCTACAACACTATCCAGATCATGGCCATTATGGAGCATCCCTACTACGGCTCCTTCGGCTATCAGGTCTCCAATTTCTTCGCTCCTGCCTCCCGCAGCGGCTACAGCTGGGATCTGAAGGATCTCATCAACACCGCCCATTCCATGGGCATCGCCGTCCTGCTGGACGTGGTGCACTCCCATGCGGTGAAGAACACCAACGAGGGCATCAACGAGTTTGACGGCACGGTCTACCAGTTCTTCCACGACGGCGGCAAGGGCGACCACAGCGCCTGGGGCACCAAGCTCTTCAACTACGGCAAGAACGAGGTCATCCACTTCCTGCTCTCCAACCTGAAGTACTGGATGGAGGTCTACCACTTCGACGGCTTCCGCTTCGACGGTGTCACCTCCATGCTCTATCACGACCACGGCCTGGGCAGCTCCTTCCACAATAACGACATGTATTTCTCCATGAATACGGATGTGGAGGCCGTCACCTACCTGCAGTTGGCCACAGAGCTGATCCACCAGGTCAACCCCAAGGCCATCATCATCGCTGAGGATATGTCCGCCATGCCCGGCATGTGCATGCCCATCTCCTACGGCGGCATCGGCTTCGACTACCGCCTGTCCATGGGTGTGCCTGATCTGTGGATCCGCATGCTCCGGGAGTGCCGTGACGAGGATTGGGATATGGAGCGGCTCTGGATCGAGCTGACCATGCGCCGTCCCTGGGAGAAGAACATCGCCTATGCCGAGTCCCACGACCAGGCCCTGGTAGGCGACAAGACCATCATGTTCCGCCTCTGCGACGCCGAGATGTACACCCATATGCAGAAATTCGCCGGCAGCGACATCATCGACCGTGGCATCGCTCTGCATAAGATGATCCGCCTGGTCACCGCCTCCCTGGGCGGCGAGGGCTACCTGAACTTCATGGGCAACGAATTCGGCCATCCCGAGTGGATCGACTTCCCCCGTGAGGGCAACGGCTGGAGCCATCACTACTGCCGTCGCCAGTGGTCTTTGGTGGATAATCCCAACCTCCGCTACCACGAGCTCAATGACTTCGACAAGGCCATGATCGCCCTTCTGCAGAAGGAGCATATCCTCACCCGCAGCCCCAGCTGCCGTGTGATCCACCAGGCCGACAAGGTGCTGATCTTCGACAAGGCAACGGTCAGCTTCGCCTTCAACTTCCATCCCACCAAGTCCTTTGAGGGCTATTTCATCCCCGTGGCAAAGGAAGGCCGCTACAAGGTCATCCTCTCCACCGACGACGGCTGCTACGGCGGCTACGGCCGTGTGGCACACGCCCAGTATTACACGGCAACCCGGCAGCCTGACGGCCGCATCGGCTTCACCTGCTACCTGCCCCACCGCACCGCCATCGTCTTCAAGCGCCTCCCCGGCAGATAATTTACCAAAAAGATACCACCCGAAAAAGAGTTCAAAAAGCTCTTTTTCGGGTGGTTGTGTCTTGTGCAGCAAAAAAAGCGAGCAGGGGAGTGATGAATGGAAGAAATAGGTGAATGGTGAATGGTGGAGGCATCGGCTCCAACCATGGGATTTGAAATAAAGTCAAATAGATGTTTAACGAACTGTTGAGAAAACGGTTTGTATCATGTAACAGTTTTGCGCAGCGGGAGAGGGGGTCTTGGGGGAGGGCGAATTTGGGCTGTCGGGGGTAGTGCCGAAATGTAGAAGTGTTACCACAGCACAATCTGAGCGCCTCCCCCAAGTCGCCTTCTTTGGTTACTTTCTTGGCGAAGCAAGAAAGTAACGCCCCACGCAGTGGAGCAAAGTGGTAAATATGTACCGTAGTATCGATGAATGGTACTATTTTCGGTAGTGCTACTACGTTGTAACAATTAAAAATAGAGGAATTGATAGAGAGGGGACGGATATGACGACTTGGCGACCCATTCGAATTGCTTATTTTTCGAAGTTCCTCCGATACTTCCGGATCGCAAAGCTGAGATAGAGTT
>JAFUPG010000037.1 GCA_017481325.1 Oscillospiraceae bacterium | reverse complement strand
CTCTATGATATGGTATCTTAATCACTCCGAAAAGTGAATAAAATCAAATCATCCTTCGTTCGCTCTTAGCTTACTCAAGAATTTCTCGTTGGCTATTCTTGCACAATGTCTCATTTCGACATCTCAAGAACAACTTAATTTATAATCAAATTGTCCAAGGTGTTTGTTCATGTTTCTCGTTGTTTAATTTACAAGGTACACCCTGTTTCAGGCCCTCAGGAGAACCCGTGGGCGAAACAGCTTTGACATAATATCACGCTGTTTCCATTTTGTCAAGCACTTTTTTCAAAAAATTTGAAAATTTTTGAAATATTTTTTGAACAGCTTCGAAACTTGCAATTTTGATGCATTCCGATATATAATGAGAGGCAGAAACACATAGAAAGGGCTGGATTTTAGATGAAACGACGGCTGATTTGTCTGGTTTTAGGGCTTTGTTTGCTGCTTTCCGCTGCTCCTAAGGCTTTTGCGGTGGAATTTACGGATCTGGAGGGTCACTGGGCGGAGGGATACATCTATAACGCTACCCGGATGGGTTTATTCCAGGGTGTCAGCGAGACGGAATTTGATCCCGACGGCACCATGACCCGTGGCATGTTTGTCACGGTTTTAGGGCGCATGGAGGGCGTGGACACGGAATTCTGGAGTTCGGAGGCTGCACCGATATTCTTTAAGCAGGATGTGGACGAGCTTGCCTATTATGCGCCCTATGTAAGCTGGGCGGTATGCAACGGCATTGTCAACGGCATGAACGACGTACTTTTCGCCCCCAACGACCCCATAACCCGTGAGCAGATGGCCAAACTGGTCTGCTGCTATCTGGAGCGCATGGGCTATACCCTGACTCCCCTCGCAGAGGGTATTGTCGTTCCTGAGATATTTTCTGATGCAGAAAACATTGCGCCCTGGGCGGCGGACTATGTAGATCTGATGCGCAGCGAGGGGATCCTGGGAGGCTCTCCCGATGAGGACGGGAATCTGCAGTTCCTGCCACGGGATTCCCTGACCCGTGCGGAGTGTGCCGCTGTGCTTTGCAGAATTCTGGAGCGCTTAGAACCGAATTTTGGTGTGGGCAGCGTTCCTGCAGAGAGCATTGCTTTTGACGAGATGGATGTGCGCCTGAGTTTGGGCGAGACTTATGAGCTGCTGCCGCAGATCATGCCGGCGGAAGCCCAACCCCAGCTGGTTTGGCGCAGCTCTGACAGTGAGATTTTTTCTGTGGATCAGGAGGGTCTGGTGACCTGCCTTGCGCAGGGCGAGGCGGTGATCAGCGTGTATACGGGCAGCGGCCTGTTTGCACAATGCAATTTCTCCTGCCGCATGGATCTGGCCAGCGCCGATGAGACTTATGAGGAAAAATGTATGCGAGTTTTCGGTGAGGTGGTGGAAGATCCCAAATACTACTACGCAATTTACGACGAAAACGGCAACTATGTAGATCAGGATTATGAGCGAGCCAGAGAGGATCTGGTGGAGATTACCGTAGATGTGTGGGATCTGCGCTCCGACGGCAGCAAGTACACCCGTCAATTCACCATTCTGGTACATAAAAATCTGAAGGATACCTATATTCAGATCTTCAAGGAGATCTACGAGGGCGAGGAGCAGTTCCCCATCCACTATCTCTCCGGCTTTAACAAGGCCGGGCGGTCGGAGCATACGCTGGGGCTGGCGGTGGACATCAACCCCGACGAGAACTACTATTATAATTCCAAAACCGGCGAACAGGTGGGCGAATACTGGAAGCCCGGTGAAGACCCCTACTCCATTCCCTTGGACGGTGAGGTGGCCAGGATCTTCAACAAATACGGCTTCAAGCAAGGCATCTGGAGCAGCTCGGTGGACTATATGCATTTCAGCTATTTTGGAACTTAATATAAAATGGGCGCTGCGCAGGTTTTTGGCCTGCGCAGCGCTTTTTTCGGGAACGGGGGTTATGGAGAAGTTGAAATGAAGTTTGTTATTTCAGAGATCAGGCGATGGGGGCGCTCCAGCCATTGGCATCGGTGTCGCCGGGGATCGTGGCGATCCAGGCGGTCTTGTTCTGGTTGTTGCGGTTAAAGTGGGCATAGGCGCTGTCGCCGTAGTAGATACAGGTTTTTGCCAGGTTGGCGGCGTTGACATCGTTGGAGGCCACATTGCTCTTGGCATAGGCTTCGATGCTGTAGCCCACGTTCTGAGAGGCAGCCTGATCGCCCACATAGGCCACGAAGTAGTACATATTGCGCATATCCACGGACTTCACACCGGTGAAGGTGACCTGGAGACGGCCATCATCCAGCTCGGTGAACTCGGTGAGGGTGGCGACTTCCTCGCCGGCCTCGTTAAGCACCTTAACGGAGGTGATGTCAGACTTGGTGTAGCCCTCGGCAATGGTCAGCTTGGCATTAAGCTCGGTCTTATCCGCAAAGGTGACGGAGAAGCCCATCTTGCTGACGGCGGTGATGCTGCGGTCATTTTCTGCCACGGTCTTGACATCGGTCAGCTCGGCGGAGAGTTCCGTGGTGGCATACTGCTGATAGGCATCCAGGCCGGCATTGACCGGTTCGTCTGCACGGCGGTCGAAGGCCACCTGCGCAGCGGCACCGTAGTTCAGGCAGTCGATGAGCATGGTGAACAGGGTGGCATCGGTTGCGGGATCATAATAGTCGAAGCAGAGCTGTGCATAGGCAAGGACGGAGTAGGTATCCACGGTGGTGTAATACTCCTTGCCGTCAGCATCAAAGAAGTGGAGCACAGCACGCAGCTCGCTGCCCATTTCCACGGACTGGATGCCGGGGAGGCTGAAGAGCATACGGGTTTCGTCGGTGGTGAGGTCGGGCTGCAGAGTCACAGTCTCGACGGTCTTGGCGCCGCCGCCCATGGGATAGCGATCCTTTTCAACTACCAGGTATGCGCCGTCCGTGACATAGTTGGGAACAGCTGCCAGAATGTCAGAGAGCTTGATGCGGTAGTTCATCTGCAGGTCGGAGTCGAAGGAGACGGTATGACTGACCTTGACGGTGACCTCGGTGGGAGCTACCGCTTCCGTTGCGCCGCAGAGGGTGCAGCTGCCGTCTACATAGTTATGACCCAGAGCGGGCAGGACGGTATCGGTGATCTCGGTAGTGCAGGCGGCATCGGCATAGACCTTGCCGCAGGTGCAGGTGAAGTAGGAGACGTTGCCTTCCGTGGTGCAGGTGGGAGCCACAGCCTCGGTCTCGGTGACATTGGAGGCGCAGGCGTGGGTATAGGTAGCGGAGGGGTTGCGGAACCAGCCGTCACGGATGGCGGAGGAGCAGACGATATAGAGCATCTCGCCCTTGGTCATGTTGACGGTCATGGTGTTGGGAGCGAAAGCGCCCACCAGAGAGCCGGCGGAGAAGACCAGAGTATCGGCGCCGTTGATCTGAACCAGGGTATCCTCTACAAAGGCCTGGGCAGTGATATTCTCATTACCGTGGGTCTCAAAGTAGACATCCAGAGTGCCGGAGGCAGGGGCCTTAAAGCCGTAGACCACCTTGGAGCCCTGTTCGCCGGTGAAGAAATGGGTCTCCTGCACGAAGAGCATCTCCACATAGCGGTTGACATCGAAGGAATAGGCA
The DNA here is from genome assembly GCA_017481325.1 of Oscillospiraceae bacterium. The sequence goes on along the minus strand of JAFUPG010000037.1, from coordinate 5,589 downwards.
TTCTGCTGCCATGCAATGGCGGCATCGGCGGGATAGTAGTCCAGCAGGCCGTACTTGCCGGTGCCACGGTAGTCGTACATGTAGAACCAGCCGTTGTTATCCTGCTTTCCCCAGTTGGAGGAGGCTGCGGCATAGGTCACGCCGGTATAATCCACCTCATCGTTGGTGGAGAGGTAGGTGACCTGATAGTTCTTCAGCCAGCCCTCCCGGTTTGCGCCGGAGGTGCCGCAGACGATATAGACCATCTCGTCCTTCTTGACGTTCATGGTCAGCTCGGTGGCGGTCATGGCACCGGGGAGGGTGCCGGTGGTGGTGAAGGTGACACGGTCGGAACCGTTGATGGTCTGGAGCTTGTCGCCTACGTAGACCTGAGCAAACATATCAGCAATGCCGTGGGTCTCAAAATAGAGCTTGATCTGGCCGCCCACCGGTGCCTTGAAGGCATAGACGGGACGGGTGCCGTTTTCGCCGGTGAAGAAGGAGGCCTGATTGATAAAGAACATCTCCACAGTGGTGCTCAGGTCGGAGGCATAGGCATTCTGACGCCATGCGACACTGTCTTCGGCGGTATAGAAGGGCATCTCATGAATAGCGCCGTCTGCCAGCTTGTACATGTAGTACCAGCCGTTGTTGCCCTGGGTGCCCCAGGCGTTCATGTCGGGAGACAGGGTCTGGCCGGTGTAATCCACGCTCTCCTTTACGGAGAGGTACTCTACCTCATAGCCGCCGACCCAGGCCTGACGCTGGGCATTCATGTCGGAGGAGTAGAATTCCACATAGACCATCTCATCCTTGCTCACATCCAGGATCGGCTCGGTCTTGGTCATGGCACCGTCAAAAATGCCGGTGGTGCAGAGGGTCAGCTCGTCCTTGCCGCTGATCTTCTGGAGCTTGTCACCCACATAAACCTGCATCTTCATCTGCTCGGTGGAGTGGGTCAGCATGGTCAGAACGATGCGACCGGTGGCGGGAGCCTTGTAGGCATAGACGGGACGGGTGCCGTTCTCGCCATAGAAGCAGGCGCTCTGGTTGATGAAGAACATCTCCACGGTGGTGCTCAGGTCGGAGGCATAGGCGTTCTGGCGCCAGCCTACCTCGTCGGTAGAGCCGTAGAAGTTCATCTCATGGTAGGTGCCGTCTGCCAGCTTGTACATATAGTACCAGCCGTTGTTGCCCTGGGTGCCCCAGGCAGCGCTGTCGGGAGCAGCCACGTCCCCTGCGCTAATGGCGAAAACGCCCATGGGCAGCAGACCCAGCAGCATCACGAGGCACAGCAGGAACCCCATCGTACGCTTCAGTTTCATAATGTATCCCTTCCTTTTGTATAAAATCTTGGCAGTAAATGACTACGTATTTATTTTATTATGATTTTTGAGTCATATCAATACGTTTATCTGCCAAAATATCAGCGTATTTTTTATTAAAAATACACAAATTGCCCCGAATTTTTCCGTGGTTTATGGCGCAGAAGCTGCAAAACAGCGCAGATGATTACGTAGTCAGTTTTCTGACGCAGCTTGCTGCCGTAATCCGGAGGCACGCTCCCGGCCACGGGATATTCTGTGTTTTCGGGAGCACAGGGGTTTGCATATTCTGATGATTATCAAGGGATACAAAAATAGGAACGGCATTCGCCGTTCCTTTCAGCTTGCTGTTTTATTGTCCGCTGTGTTCCACCTTTGCGGTTTCAAATTCTACACATAGATAAAGTGTGGAATCTTCGGCATCCACTACCTCAAGTTTAAAGAAGAAGCCCTTTTCAGCCAATTCTGTCAGACGGCCACTTTGCCAGTGGGCATCAGTGAAGGCTCCCAAATCCGTAGACTCCCCTTCCCGTTTCAGTTCCCTGATATGGGCATCAAAATTGCGAAGGTCTCTCTCATAAGCAGAGCCGCTCTTCAGAAGGATCTCCAGGCAGCAGCAGGCCGGAATGCCGTTTCCCCAATCCGCAGCCTGTGCCTTCTCGGAAACAGAACGGATCTTGGCATCATAAAGCCCCGCCTTCCAATACCACGAATCTTTCACAGCGCCTGTTAACCGAAAAAACCTTGCTCCGTGGCCACATTGCAGATCGCATAGGAATCCAGCGTCTCGTGCTTCGGGTCGTCCCAGCGGCCGGGCCACCAGGACAAAAATGTCTCGGACAGCTCTGCCACAGGCGTTTCGGGGAGATAGAGCAAAAATTCCGTGCTGTCCTCCAGGCCGTAGGGCTCGGATGCGATGTGAAGCACGCCATCTTCGATCCACTCTTCGCCTACGGTATAGTCCAGGGTGATCTCCAGCAATTCCATGCGGTAGGCGGTATCACTTTCCTTCGTCACATTGCCGAAGCTGCCACGGAAGCTGCAGATATATCGGGTACCATTGGGGTACGCCTCTTCTCTCTCACCCATATTCGAATCCCGGAACAGTCCCTCAAAGCTGCCGTCAGCGTGAACGATCAGCTCTGTACCCCAGCCACCGGCACCGCTGGAGAACACAAAGCACAGCTGCTCTTCAGGAAGAGGCAGAAGCTTCTCCTCCGTCTTTTCGTGCGACTCGCTTTGGCTGGGTCGGGGTGTCTCCTGTTCCGGCAGACCGGCTTCTTCCGTTTTGCATGCAGCAAGAGTGCCCAGCAAAACCAGGCAGGACAGAAGCAGACAGATGCGCTTTCTCATAGTTCTCTCCTTTTATTTGAAACGGTCAAAGAATTTCTTGCGCTTGGGCTGGGTGGATGGGCCGCCCTCTTCCAGCTTGCGCAGCAGTTCCTTCTGCTCCTTGCTGAGCTTGGTGGGAGTCTCGATGACCACGGTGACAAACTCGTCGCCACGGTTTTTGCTGTTGATATAGGGAATGCCCTTGCCCTTCAAGCGGAAGGTGGTGCCGGTCTGAGTGCCTTCGGAGATGGTGTAGCGCACCTTGCCCTCCAGGGTAGGCACTTCCAGTTCTGCGCCCAGAGCCGCCTGGGTGAAGGAGATGGGCATCTCGCAGTAGATGCTCTGCCCCTGACGGGTGAAGACAGCGTGGGGACGGACTCGGACGGTGACCATCAGGTCGCCGCTGGGGCCGCCGTTATTACCGGCAGAACCGCCCTCACGGACACGGAGAGTCTGGCCGTCGTCGATACCGGCGGGAAATTTTACGGTGCTCTTGCTATTGCGGCGGAGCTTGCCCTTGCCCTTACAGCGGCTGCAGGGGTTGCGGATCAGCTTGCCGGTGCCACGGCACTGGTCACAGGCCGCATCGGACTGCATCATCATGCCCATGAAATTCTGCTGAATACGGACGGTACCTCTGCCGCCGCAGGTGGGACAGGTCTGCGCCTGGGTTCCCGGCTCTGCGCCGCTGCCACGGCACTGGTCGCAGTTCTCGATACGGGAGTAGGAGATCTCCTTCTGAGTGCCGAATGCGGCCTCCTCGAAGCTGATCTCCACACGGGCGCTGACATCCTCGCCACGAGTGGGGGCATTGGGATTCCGACGGGAGGATGTGCCGCCGCCACCGCCGAAAATGGTACTGAAAATATCACCGAAGCCAAAGTCACCGAAACCGCCGCCGAAGGGATTGCCTGCGCCGCCGGCACCTGCGCCGAAATTGGGGTCCACACCGGCAAAGCCGAACTGGTCATAACGGCTGCGCTTATCGGGATCGGAGAGGATCTCGTGAGCCTCATTGATCTCCTTAAACTTGATCTCCGCATCCGCCTCGTGGTTGACATCGGGGTGGTACTGCGCCGCCAGCTTGCGGTAAGCACGCTTAATATCAGACTCCGAAGCATTTTTATCCAGCCCCAGAACCTCGTAATAATCTCGTTTATTCTCGTTTGCCATAGAGTTCACCCTCTTTTAGGGAATATGTGATCGGGTGAATAGTGAATAGTGAATGGTTAAACTCATACAGCCGCCATTCACTATTCATCATTCGCCATCCACCAACTGGATAATCCTGTTTTAGCGGGCGAACAATGTCCGCCCGCTAAGCTTAGCTTTTAGTCATTAACTTCCTCGAAGTCGGCGTCTACGACGCCGTCGTCGTGGGGTGCGGAGTAAGCGGCGTTGGGGTCGCCCTGGGGTGCCTGCTGGTAGAGCTTCTCGGAGATGGCATAGAAGGCCTTCTGCACCTTGTCGGTGGCATCCTTGATGGCATTGACATCCGTGCCCTTATTCTTCTCCTTCAGCTCGTTGAGAGCGGCTTCCACATTGGCTTTGTCGGCAGCATCGATCTTGTCGCCCAGCTCGGAAAGGGTCTTCTCGGTCTGGTAGATCACCTGGTCGGCATTGTTGTGGGTATCCACTTCCTCACGGCGGGCCTTATCCTCGGCGGCATACTGCTCGGCTTCCTTCACGGCCTTGTCGATATCCTCCTTGGACAGGTTGGAGGAGGCGGTGATGGTGATGTTCTGCTCCTTGCCGGTACCCAGATCCTTGGCGGAGACATTGACGATGCCGTTGGCATCGATGTCGAAGCTGACCTCGATCTGAGGCACGCCACGGGGAGCGGGAGCAATGCCCGTGAGCTGGAACTTGCCCAGAGTCTTATTGTAAGCAGCCATCTCACGCTCACCCTGGAGGACATGGATCTCTACAGAGGTCTGGCCGTCCGCAGCGGTGGAGAAGATCTGGCTCTTCTTGGTGGGAATGGTGGTGTTGCGGTCAATAAGGCGGGTGAACACGCCGCCCATGGTCTCCAGACCCAGGGACAGGGGGGTGACGTCCAGGAGCAGCAGACCCTTCACGTCGCCGCCCAGAACGCCTGCCTGAATGGCAGCGCCCACAGCAACGCACTCATCGGGGTTGATGCCCTTGAAGCCCTCACGGCCGGTGATGGTCTTAACCGCTTCCTGCACGGCGGGAATACGGGAGGAGCCGCCGACCAGCAGAACCTTGGACAGATCGCCTGCCTTCACGCCGGCATCGGCCATGGCCTGACGGACGGGGGTGAGGGTGGCATCCACTAAGTGGTGGGTCAGTTCGTTGAACTTGGCACGGGTCAGGGTCACGTCTAAGTGCTTGGGGCCCGTGGAGTCAGCGGTGATATAGGGCAGGTTGATGGTGGAAGTGGTCACACCGGAGAGCTCGATCTTGGCCTTCTCAGCGGCCTCCTTCAGGCGCTGCATGGCAACCTTGTCGCCGGAGAGGTCGATGCCCTCGGCCTTCTTGAACTCTGCAACCAGATACTTCATAATGGCTTCGTCGAAATCGTCGCCGCCCAGACGGGTATTGCCGTTGGTGGCCAGAACCTCGATGACACCGTCACCGATCTCCAGAATGGAGACGTCGAAGGTGCCGCCGCCCAGGTCATAGACCATGATCTTCTGCTCGGATTCCTTGTCGATGCCATAGGCCAGAGCAGCTGCGGTGGGCTCGTTGATGATACGCTTGACCTCCAGACCGGCGATCTTGCCTGCGTCCTTGGTGGCCTGGCGCTGTGCGTCATTGAAATATGCGGGGACGGTGATGACCGCCTCGGTGACGGGCTGGCCCAGATAAGCCTCGGCATCAGCCTTCAGCTTCTGCAGGGTCATGGCGGAGATCTCCTGGGGGGTGTACTTCTTGCCTTCGATATTGACCCTGTAGTAAGAGCCCATATGTCGCTTGATGGAAGCGACGG
>JAFUPG010000036.1 GCA_017481325.1 Oscillospiraceae bacterium | reverse complement strand
GGGTAAAGAGGGATTGGTACTTGGCATCCATTGGAAATACATCTCCTTATTTCTATTTTACTTTTCACTAAACAGTTGTTCCGCCGTCTTGCGTTTCTTTTCCCGCAGCTTCTCTCCCTCGGTGGCATAGCCCAGGGTGATGACCAGGCGCACGGGGTTCTTCAGGTCGCAGAGCTTGCGGATCTTCTCGTCGTCGAACCAGCCTAAGATGCAGCTGCCCAGACCCTGAGCGGCGGCCTCTGCGGTGAGGTAGGCGGCGGCGATGCCGATATCCAGGGAGCGGTAATCGTTGCCCTTGAGTTTGGCGCCCAGGGCGGCGGACTTCACATAGGACTCCTCGGAGATCACAATAAGAATGGGGGCTTGTTTGGCGAATTTATTCAAACCCACGCCGGTGGTGGCCGCTGCCACGGCCTTGGCAGTCTCCCCACGGCAGACGGTCAGGTGATAGGGCTGGCCGTTGCAGGCCGAGGGCGCAAGGCGCACCACCTCTAAGACCGCTTGGAGCTTTTCCTCCTCCACGGGGCGGTTTTCGTCGTAGCTGCGGCAGGATTGCCGGGTCTTTGCGATGGTTAAAAAGTCCATATTATCCCTCCTGCAACATGCGGAATTCAAAGGGCTGCAGCTTCTCTGCCTGTACCTGCTCATAGGAGGAGAGCAGCAGCTTGCCGGTCAGATTCTTGGGGAAGGCTACGGTTTTGGAGGTCATATTGCAAATGCAGATGAGGCTCTTGCCCTCAAGGCTGCGGCGGTAGGCATAGACCCGTCTGGACTCCAGCAGGGGCGTAAAATCGCCGCTGGACAGAATCTCATTTTCCTTTCGCAGGCGGATCATCCGCTTCCAGAAGGCTAAAACGCCCTTGTCATCTGCCAGCTCTTTCTCTACATTGACCGTTTTATGGTTGCCGTTGAGCTTCAGCCAGGGTTTCTCTCCCCCGGTGAAGCCTGCGTTTTTGCCGCCGCTCCACTGCACGGGGGGTTCTGGCATTGTCACGGCTGCTGCGGCGGATCAGCTTCCAGCGGAGCTTGGAGGGGAAGCAGAGGCGCTTCATCAGGCGCTTGGGCTTCAGACGGGTCTTGAGCCACTTGACAATGACCTGATCGCACTCCATATGCTGGGAGGCGAAGACCATGTCCAATTCTCCCCGACTCTCATCGGTAAGATCCTTCGCCTGGGGCAGGTCTACAAAGACCGTCTCGCCCACGGCGAAGGCACCGTAGGGTTCCAGTACGTCCCGGCGCAGTTCCCGCAGGATCTTGTGGCAGCCGGAGGTGGAGAGATAATGCTCCTGACCCGTGAGGATAAAGCGCTTTTTTCCGTCAGCCAGGGTGTTTTTGTAGATCACGTTGATGACGTCGCAGCGGAAGCCCACCACGCCCTTCTCCAGCCAGAAGCGCATGATCTCCTTGATCTCCTCCAGCACCTCGGGGTTGTGCCAGTTCAGATCGGGCTGCTTCTTGGAGAAGAGGTGCAGATAGTATTTTCCCGTGTCGCCAAAGGGTGCCCAGGGACAGTCTACGAAGAAATTGCCCCAGTTGTTGGGGACTTTTCCATTCTTTTTTCCCGGACGGATGATGTAATAATTCTGATATTTCTCCTCCCCGGCCAGGGCTCTTTGGAACCACTCATGCTCGTCGGAGGTGTGGTTGATGACCAGATCCATAACAATGCCGATGCCACGCTTTTTTGCCTCCGCCACCAGCAGGTCAAAGTCCTCCATGGTGCCGAAACGGGGCTGAATGGCCTTGTAATCAGCGATGTCGTAGCCGTTGTCGTCATCGGGGCTGAGGTAGATGGGCGAGAGCCAGATGGTATTGACCCCCAAATCGGCAATATAGTCCAGCTTGGACAAAATGCCCTTCAGATCGCCCATACCGTCCCCGTCGGAGTCGCAGAAGGAACGGGGATAGATCTGGTAGACGATGGTATCCTTGCGGTAGTTGGCAGCCATGGCAGACATATCCTTTCTCTTTTCCAGTATAGCACAGATTGGACAAATAATCAAATCTTTCCTTTGGGCGTCAGCGTTGAATAATTCACCGGAGACGTGGTGATTTGTTCAGCGCTGACTCATAGAGAAGGCTTTGGTGCGGTGCAGCTTTTGGGCTGCAACGGCAGTTCAGCAAGCATCTGTTTGACAGTTTTTTTGTGCATGGAGAAAGCGCCGTGGGAGTTTTTCCCACGGCGCTTGATGCGATATTTGGAATTACTTGGCCAGGCTGTCGAAGTAGATCTTGGCGCTGTCGCCGTAGTAGATGCAGGCTTTGGCAAGGGCTGCGGCGCTGGCATCGGTGGAGGCGATATTGCTCTTGGCGTAGGCTTCAATGCTGTAGCCCACGTTCTGGGAAGCTACCTGATCGCCT
>JAFUPG010000035.1 GCA_017481325.1 Oscillospiraceae bacterium | reverse complement strand
TCATCCGGTAGAGCGCCACCTTGCCAAGGTGGAGGTAGCGAGTTCGAGCCTCGTCACCCGCTCCAAAAAAATAAGGAACGCTGAGCGTTCCTTTTATACTATGGTGCCGTGGCCAAGCGGTAAGGCAAAGGTCTGCAAAACCTTCATTCCCCAGTTCAAATCTGGGCGGCACCTCCATGAAAAACGACAAGTTTCGACAGAAACTTGTCGTTTTTCAATGATATCCGTTCCTTGCGGAACGGGTGATATACCTTCGGTATGATATCCACCTGCGGTGGATGATATATGCTTCGCATATGAAGGAACGGATATTATATCATGCTTGCCGAAGGCAAGTATATCATGCGGCGAAAGCCGTATATCATATTGCGTAAGCAATATATCATTTAAATTCGAATTGGGTAGATTTATTTCATTTCACTTTCTGCTTTCAGCGGAAAATTTCACAATTCGCAAAGCGAATTATTTCACATTTGCCATAAGGCAAATATTTCACTAACAGTAATCTATATCAATACTTGGTTTCCCAACATTCCCTTTTCAGTTGTTGTTATTTCGCAACTTCTCTGATAAAATACGCTATCTGATGTTTGCAAGGAGCTTAGGGAATAAGCTATGATCTATGAAGGAATTGTACACAGAGTTCCAATTGAAAAGGGCTGGTCAGGGGATCGGAAATTCTGCGCTTCGACCGAAGACGGTACAAAGTATTTGCTGCGCATTTCCTCGCCGGAGCGACAGGAGCGCAGGAAGCGGGAGTTTGCGCATATGTGCCGGGTGGCGGCGCTGGGGATTCCCATGTGTCGGCCCATTGAATTCGGCCTCTCCGATGAGGGCGTTTATACCATCCACAGCTGGATCGAGGGGGAGGATGCGGAGCAGCCCATCCTTGGTATGGAACCTTCGGAGCAATATCGCTACGGTCTGGATGCGGGGCGGATTTTGGCGAAGATCCATAGCATTCCTGCGCCTGTGGACGCTCCAGATTGGGAAGCCCGTTTTAATGCCAAGATCGACCGCAAGATCGCTCTTTATGAGAATTGCCCCCTGAAATATGCCTCCGGCAGTGAGGAACTCCTCCGCTACCTTGCCCAGAACCGCCATCTGCTCCACGGAAGACCCCAGAGCTATCAGCATGGCGATTATCACATCGGCAATATGATGCTCGACCGGAAGGGCGTCCTGACTATCATTGATTTTGACAAGGACGATTACGGCGATCCATGGGAGGAGTTTAACCGCATCGTCTGGTGTGCCGAGGCTGCGCCTGCCTTTGCATCGGGTATGGTGGACGGCTATTTTGACGGCGAGATCCCGGAGAAGTTCTGGCGGCTACTGGCGTTGTATATCTGCTCCAACACCATTGGCTCTTTGCCTTGGGCCATCCCCTTTGGTGAGGAAGAAGTACGTGTGATGCGCCGCCAGGCCGCAGCTGTCCTGGATTGGTATGATCATATGGAACGGATCATTCCTGCCTGGTATCGAGTGCCGACTCCGGAAAATCAAATTTGATCCATTTATATCTGATAGCAACCAAATCGTGTTTCACCGTATAAGCGTGATATCCGGATCTTATAGCCCGGGTATCACGCTTTTTGCGTTCCACCGAGGAAAAAACGATTTTCATAAAAACTCGGACAGAATTTTGAAATTTTATCGTCATATAGGGTAGTGGCAACAATAGAAAGGAGGTGCTTCCTTGGAGGATTCTCAAATCATTGCTCTCTTTCAGCAGAGAAAGGAAGAGGCCATTGATGCGGCAAGAGAAAAATACAGCGCCTATTGCGCACAAATTGCGGGGAATATTCTGGGGAATTCCGAGGATACCGAGGAGGTGCTCAATGATCTCTGGCTTCGGATGTGGAATACGATCCCTCCACAGGAGCCCTATGCACTATACCCTCCCTGTGACCGTGGTGCAGGGGCAAGGATTTCCTCTGGGGGAGAATCGGGCCGTGATCAACCGCAGCCTCTTCCGTTTGCTCAGCCCCTCGGAGACCCTGCCGTTCACCGTGGAGATTCCCTTTCAGATGGAGGATGGGTCACGGATTATGCGAAAGGTGGAGGTAGTCGGGGTGTGCGAGGATCTCTCCGAGGTAGCGCCATATTATAACTCCGAGGGCATTCTTTGCGCACAGACGCAAATCTATGTATCCCAGTCGCTGTTTTCCACGGAGGAGCTGCCACGGCTGAGCCAGCGGAAGCCCCTCCTGCTGATCCACAGCAATGAGCCGGAGAAGGCGGCTGCCTATGCGCAGCAGTTTGATCTGGTGCTCCATGCCGTCTGCAGGGCGCAAAATGCCGCAATCGGAGAGCTTCATGCCCGGGCGAAGAGCAAGGCTTTGATCGCCCTCGTCCTTCATGGGCTGCTTTGCCTGAATTTGTACGGCTGCTTTTCCAATGCCCTCTCTGACCGCCGCTACGAAATCGGCATCAAACGAGCACTGGGTGCGGGAAAAGGGACGATTGTTGGCCAGTTTTTCGCAGAGGGAATCATGGTTATGCTGGGCAGTATCCTGCTGGCTGTCCTATTGATTACAGGACTTGCGGCCATATATAAGCTGTATGGTCTGCTTGTCTCGGGAAAGCAGTGGATCGCCCATCTTACGCCCTATTCTCTGGGAATGTTCCTGGTCAGCAGTGTGGGGATGAGCCTGCTGCTGTCGTTGCTCTTTGCCTTCCGTGCGACCGGGACAGAGATCGCAGCCCAGCTGAAATCAGAATAAAGTGCATCGGTCTGTTTTGACCGATGCACGTTCTGTAAAAAAGCGCTTATGTACGCTGATTCAGACACTCTGCTGCCAGTTTGGCGGGGCATTCTCGCTCTACTACCAGACCACGGCGATCCAGCTCCCGGGTCAGGGCACTCCAGACGTGGTGAGCCCGGTCGTATTGCCCCAGCTCCTGATAGCAGAAGCCCATGGAGTAGACCGCATCCAGATAACTCGGATCCAGAGCCAATGCCTTGTTCCAATGGTCAAAGGCCTCGTCGAAGCGCTTTAAGCTGCGGCAAAGATCACCGGCGTGGACATAGAGCGCAGCATACTCCGGGAAACGGGAAATGCCCTCCTCAGCAATCTCCAGCGCCCTATGGGCATCGCCGGCAAATTCATGGGCAGCAACGCATAAAAGACACAACCGTGGATTCTCGGGAGATGTTTCCAACAGCCGGTCATAGCGATCGGCCTCTTCTTTGCCACGCCCCAGATCGCACAGCAGTGCGATCTTTTGCTGGGCAGCGGAGCAGTAGATCTGATCCGTAACACCGGGGTGCTCCATGGCCTCTTCCAGCTTCTGCTGCGCCAGACGGGCGCAATGGGTGGTCATATAGTGGTACAAAACGCCCCAGGAGCGCAGATCATCCGCTGTCAGCTCCGCTTCTGCCATGCGCAGAAATTCCTGTTCCGCCGCAATAAAATCCTCGCTGCGGCCGCTGGCTTCATATACCGCCAACAAACGCTGTGCATAGCTGGGATAGCCTCTGGGATCTTCACGGTAGAGGTCATCCACGGTGATGCCGTAAAGACGGGCGATTTGGGGCAGAAGCAGAACATCGGGCAGCGTGGTTCCGCACTCCCAGCGTGACACACTCTGGGCGCTGACACCCAGGTGCTTTGCCAGCTGCTCCTGGGTCAGGGCTTTCTGCAGCCGAAGCTTCCGTAAATTCTGAGAAAACTGCTTGTTCGTCATCATACTTCCTCCTGATTGCAGTAAAATCTGAGGCCTCTGAGAAAAGTATAACGGAAAATGGGGGAGAAGTACAGCACGCATTTTGCGGGAGAACTCCCGGAAAATGAGAACCCAAGGGGATAAGATGAGCTTTCGCCATATTATGGCATAAAAAATGAGCCGCACAAAGCGGCTCTTCAGCTTGTCAATAATAAAGAACAGCGGGATAGCAACTTACCCCGCTGTTCGTGTTTTCTGAATGATTACGGAAGATCAACATCGTTTCCAGTATAAAGGTATCTCAAATGAAAGCCCGCATCCAAATCCCTTATATCTGAATAAGCGATCGTCACG
>JAFUPG010000034.1 GCA_017481325.1 Oscillospiraceae bacterium | reverse complement strand
GGCACAGCCTTCAAACAGTACCATTCATCGATATTACGGTACAAACTTGCGACTTTGCTCCACTGCGTGGGGCGTTCCTTTCTTGCTTCGCCAAGAAAGGAACCAAAGAAGGCGACTTGGGGGAGGCGCTCAGGTTGTGCTGTGGTAACGCTTCTACATTTCGGCACTACCCCCGACAGCCCAAATTCGCCCTCCCCCAAGACCCCCTCAGCGCAAGGCATAAGTTCGACCAACCAAATTAAAAATTTGGGGTCTCACTTACCCCGCTGCGCGAAAATGTTACATGATACAAACCGTTTTCTCAACAATTCGATAAATTTCTGTTTGACAGGCTAAATATTCAAAATCTGTGCCGAAGGCACACCTTCGTTATTAGTCCTTAGCTGTTAGTTATTAGTTTATAAACAGACCGACAAATCTCTGCTTGACTTACTGCGGACAGGATGCCTTTTGTCTTAATGGACATTTTTATGTTCCTTAGTACGAAATATACTTGTTTACATAATTATATTGTGGTAAATGTATTGTTCTGCTGTAGGTGCATTGCCTGTCAGCGGCGCCGTGGGCGATTGATAATCGCCCTTACGATGTTGGTTGCCGGTGCGGTGGGGCTCGGGCGAACACGTGGGTTCGCCCCTACGGAGGGGTACGGTGGTGCGTTTGAGGTCAGCGGTGCCACGGGCAGGATGTATCCTGCCCCTACAGGTTCTGATGGTGGTGCGTTTGAGGTCGGCAGTACCACAGGCGATCGATAATCACCCCTACGACTTCTAAGGGCGGCGCCATGGGATTTCTTCCGTTGCGTGCTTTTGGAATCCGTGGTATAATGGTTTCAAATGAGAAAGGGGGTGCGGCTGTGGCGGTTCGGCTTTCGGATTTTTATCGGGAGAAATTCGGCTGCAAGGTCTATAAACTGAGTCTGGACGGGGGATTTACCTGTCCCAATCGGGATGGAACTCTGGGCTATGGCGGTTGCATCTTCTGCGGCGGTGACGGCGGCAGCGCTTTTGCCGCCCGTGGCAGCGACATTTCCCGACAGCTTCAAGAGGCCAAGACCCGTGTGGCGTTTAAGGGCGGCGAGAAGTTTATCGCCTATTTTCAATCCTTTACCAATACCTATGCCCCCGTGGAACGGCTGAAGCGGCTCTATGAGGCGGCCATGGAACCGGAGGAGATCGTGGGGCTTGCCATCGGTACCCGTCCCGATTGTCTGCCGCAGGAGGTCATTGACCTGCTGGCGCAGCTGAACAGGCGCAAGCCTGTTTCTGTGGAATTGGGTCTGCAGACCATCCATCCGAAGTCGGTGGAATATATTCGACGTGGATATAATAATAATGTATACTTCGACGCTGTGCGCCGCCTGAAGGAGGCCGGCATCGAGGTGGTGACCCATATGATTCTGGGTCTGCCCGGGGAAACGCCGCAGCAGATGGCAGAGACCACCCGAGCAGCCATCCGGGCCGGTACGGACGGGGTGAAGTTTCATCTGCTCCACGTGCTGCAAAATACTGACCTGGCACGGGACTATCTGGCGGGGAAATTCCGCTGCCCGGAGCTGGAGGAATATGCGGAAATGTTAGACCTCTGTCTGGCAGAGCTGAAGCCCGACACCGTGATCCACCGCATCACCGGTGACGGTGCAAAAAAAGACCTGATCGCCCCTCTGTGGTCAGCGGACAAAAAACGGGTACTGCACTACCTCAATACCCACTTGAAGCATTATCCCAAACCATAACGTCCGATTTCCGGCAGAATCAAATTGCAAAAGGGCTGTCTCCTCAGGGGAGGCAGCCCTTTTGTGCTATTTTCGATTCTCTTCCTTGTCCGCTCTACTCTTAGAGCTTCAGGGATTTTGCCCACTGGGCGGGGGCATCCGGCGCATCCTTGCGTTTGAAGACCCGACCCTCCATGATCGCAGCGCCGGGGCAGCTGGGCGCCATTTTCAGGGCGGTCTTGCCGAAATCGCTGCCGCCGGAGGTGGCGAAAAGGATCAGCTTTTTGCCCGAGAAGTCATATTTCTCCAGAAAACTGTTGACCAGGGTAGGGGCAACATACCACCAGATGGGGAAGCCCAGCAAAATGGTATCATAAGGGGCGAGATCGATGGCATCACTGCCCAAGGGAGGACGGTTGTTCTTGCCCTTCATCTCTTTGGTGCTGCGGGAGAAGGGATTCATCCAGTTGAGATCAGCCTTGGTGTAGGGGGTCACGGGGGCGATCTCATAGAGCGGCGCCTCCAGGGCTTCGGCAATTCCCTTTGCTGCCCTGGCGGTGGTGCCGGTGGCGGAAAAATAAGCGACTAAAACCTGAGACATAGCAATTTCTCCTTCATCGGAAACTCTTGATGGTGTCCTCTGCCCGTGCGGTACCGCCGGCAGAGAGGATCAGCGCACCGTTGGCGCCGGGGGTAATGCCGCCCTGTTCCAGAGCATATCGCAGACCCAGGGACAGCGCCGGGATCACATTGCTGCCCAGCCGGGCGAAGCCCAGCTGAAAGGCGGTCTCCCGGAGCAGATCTTCCTGCCCCATGCTGACCTGCTCATAGAGTACGGTGTAAACGGCGTTGGCGATCTCCTGAACGGGGATCTCACCCACGTCCCGGCGGTTTTCTCCCTCGCCGTTGACACGGAAGCCGCAGAAGGCATTGGGATTCTGATCCTTTCGCCAGTAGAATATTTTTCCCAGCTGTCCCGTGGCCAGGAGCGGCATTTTTTCCAAAATGCTTTGAATATGCGCCTGCATACGGGCTCCGGCCCGGGTGATGCCGTAGCTTTTTACCACTCGCTTGACCAGCAGGGCAGAACTGATGGGCGCCTCCTGAGCGATGACGGTCTCAATGGCACGGCGAATGCCTTTGGCGTGCCGGGGCTCGATAAAATCCTCGGGGGAGACGGCGATGACGGGCAGATTTGCCGCAAGGTAAACCGGCGGCAGCTTTGCGGAGAGCTCCTGCCTGGGCGCTGCGGCCAGACGGGGCATTTCCGGGGACGGCAGCGGTGCCACAGGCGGTGCTTCGGGCTCGTTCTTTTCCTTCTGCAGCTCCTTCAGCCTTCGCAGAATCCGTTTTAATTCCTTTTCGCTGTTGTCCCACCAGTCCATGGACCAAAGCCGCAGCAGCTCCCATCCCAGACCGTCCAGAACGCTGCTCTGGGCGATCTCACGGTCACGGGTGGTTTTGGCGGCACCGTAGCCGGGGCCATCCAGCAGAATGCCCAGGAGATAGCGATCCGGCTGCTCCGGATCGATCACGCCGATGTCAATGCGGTACTCCGATCTGCCCACAGCCAAGTCGGTGTCGTAGCCCTTTTCCTTCAGCGCCTTGCATACCGCCTGGGCGATGCCGCTTTGCTGCGGCTTACGTGCGGAGATCTCCTCAATGGCACCGGGGCGACCCTGGGCATATTCCAGGAAACTGCGCAGTGCAGCCACGCCCTCGGCCTTGCTGCGGTTCAGATCCAGCTGATCCGGCCGCAGAGTGGAGAAGACCATCATCTCACAGCGAGCTCGGGACACTGCCACATTCAGCCGTCGCCAACCGCCGTCCCGGTTCAGGGGGCCGAAGTTCATGTAGATCTTGCCGTTTTCGTCGGGGCCGAAGCCAATGGAGAAGAGGATCACATCCCGTTCATCGCCCTGTACATTTTCCAGATTCTTGATGAACAGGGGTTCCTCAGAGCCGTAGGCCCATTTTTCCAGTGCAGGATCTTTGGCGCAGGCCTCGTTAAGCAGGTCGTCAATAAGATGCTGCTGAGAAATATTAAATGTCACAACACCAATGCTCTGCCGGGACAGGACGGGATCTGCGTATCTGCGCTTGATCTCCTCCAATACGGCCAGAGCCTCCTGCCGGTTGGTGCGGGATTTGCCACGGTCGAACACACCATCCACCTGTACCAGCTGCACCTTGGACTCCCGGTCGTTGACCGAGGGGAAGGTGAAGAGCTTGTTCTCGTAGAAATGGCTGTTGCTGAAGGCAATGAGGCTCTCATGGCGGCTGCGGTAGTGCCACAGCAAATGGGACTGAGGCATATTCAGAGCCAGACAGTCATCCAAAATGCTCTCCAGATCCTCCGCATCCAGATTGTCCTCATCGGTGGTGTTGGTGGCGAAGAAGGCGGTGGGGGGCATCTGCTTGGGATCGCCTACGATAATGGCATTTTTGCCCCGAGCCAGCACGCCGACGGCCTTACAGGTGGGCAGCTGGGAGGCCTCGTCGAAGACTACAATGTCAAAGGGCTCGCCCTTGGGGTCCAGATACTGGGCGGCGGAAATGGGGCTCATGAGCATACAGGGGCAAAGTCGGGGCAGCAGGTTGGGGATCTGATCAAAAAGCTTGCGGATACTGGTGCCTCTGCCACCGCTTTTAATGCAGCGCTGCAAAATGCCCAGCTCGGAGCTCTGAGCGGCCTCACGGGTAAAATTGGGCACCTTCGCCGCCAGACGGCAGTAGACCTCCTGCTGAGACAGGGCGGTCCACTCCTGATCCAGCCGCTTGTACTGCTCGATCTTCTTGTTGAACACAGCGCCGGAGAAGCGGTTCAGACTGTCGCTGTCGTCGATGGCGGCAGAAATCAGCGCCCGGAGCATGGCTTTTTTGTAGGAGGGGAAGACAGTGTTGTGGTCTGCACCCTGTTCATAGTTGCAGACAATGTTTTGCAGACCCAGTGCAGTGGCCTCACGGGTGGCAGCCACGTAGGCGATCCACTCCTTCAGCACTTCCCGGTGCTCCAGAATGCTCCGGCAGAGGGAGATCTGACCTTGGAGCCAGTTTTCCTCTTCTTTTTGGACGATGGACAAAAGCCCGTCAAAGTCCTTTTTGGCGGCGGTGAAGGAGGCAAAGCCCTCCTTCAGACCCAATACGGCATCCTGCAATCCGGCACTGCCGCCGTGCTTGTGGATCACGTCATAGCTGCCATAGAGGCCGTAGAGCGTTCTTGCGCTGCCCTGTGCCACAGCGGACAGCTGCTGTACCTTGCCCCAATCGGTGGATTTCCCGGCGTAAAGACTGCCCAGCTCCCTGCCGTAGGTGTGCAGCAGCGCCTCGGCGGCACTCTGCTCCTGACGGTAATCCCGGAGCATGGTCACCCAGAGCCGGACGTCATCCTTTGCCACAGGGCTCTTGGCATAGGCGCTCAGGGTTTTGGCGAGACGGTTCATACCCAGCATCTTGGGCAGGAACCACTTGGCGGACACTTGCGCATATTCTGCAAACAGGCCATTGCCGTCCACGGTCAGGAAACCGGGGTCAAAGCGCTGCAGCAGCTGTTGCTCCAGCTGATTGGCAGCGGAAGCATGACGGGAAAGCTTTGCGACCTCTTCGAAATAGGCAGGGGGATAGGCAGCCTGAGCCCAGGCGCTGGGCATCTGATACCAGCAGGCTAAAGCGGTCGCCTTGGCAACCAGTGTCTCCAGGTCGTTATATCCCTTGGGCAGCGGCTCTTCCAGCGCTTCGCACAGCTGACGAGCCCACTGCGCCACGGTAACAAGCTGATTTTGATAAATTTGAACCCTTTGCTCCAGAGTGCTGCGAAGCTGCTGGCTGTACTGGCTGCAGCCCACGGCAGACAGGGAATGTCCGACGGGATGGCCGATCTCTCCGGCAGCGGCGATCAAACGCTCCACTGCCAGCTCCCGGCTCTCCAGATCGCTGCGACTCAGGCTGCGGACAAAGTCCCCCTCAAAAGCACCGATCTCCGGTGCGGTTTTATATGCTTCATATTCGCTGATCAGGGTGTACAGATCGCTGCCGCAGGAAAGGGGACGGTGCAGCGCTTCTGCATAGCTGTCCAGCTCCCGGCGCATTTTGGCCAGACGTTCCGCCTTGGCGGCAAAGTCCTCGGCAGAGAGGGTCTTGGTCACCTCAGAGGCCTTGCGCAGCTGCTCCAGCACATCCTTTTTCTTGGATTTATTGGAGTGCAGCTCCAGACAGAAGGGGCCGATGCCGATGCGCTCCAGACGGTTCTGTACCACCTCCAGCGCCGCCATTTTCTCGGCTACAAAGAGCACCCGTTTGCCCTTGGCAAGGGCATTGGCGATCAGGGAAGTGATGGTCTGGGATTTGCCGGTGCCGGGAGGGCCGTGGAGCACAAAACTCTCGTCGCCGCAGGCCGCCTGAATGGCATACAGCTGGGAGGCATCCGCCGGCATGGGCAAGAGCACATTGTCCTCGCTGACCCGGTTCCCGATCTCCAGCGGCTGGGCATCCCAGCAGAGCTTGCCGTCCATCAGGCTGCGCACGACCTTGTTCCGCAGCAGATCCTCGGTGCGGTTGCGGATATCGTTCCACATGACAAACTGAGAGAAGGAGAAAATACCGATTCCGGCGGTCTCCACCACATCCCAACGGGGCTGCTCCATCACAGCCTGACGCATGACGGTCAAAACCCGACGGATGTCGATGCCGTGCTCGTCGGTGGGCAGCGGGTCCAGACCGTTGACCACAATGCCGAAATCCTGCTTCAGCTTTTCCAGCAGGGTGATGTTCATCTGGGGCTCCTCGTCCCGCATGCGGATGATGTAGCCTTGGGCGGCGGATTTCCGGACGATCTCAATGGGCACCAGGATCATGGGAGCGTAGCGTGCCTTGGTGCTCCGGGGCGTCTCAAACCAGCGGAGCATACCCAGAGATAAATATAAGGTGTTGGCGCCGTTTTCTTCCAGGGCTGTTTTGGCGCTGCGGTACAGACCCTTAATGGCGGTGTTCAATTCACCCTCCGTGAAAGAGGAGCGCAGACGTTTGTTGTCAAATTCTGCCCGGATAATCTCGGCGCTGCCCAGCTCCTTCAGCGCCTCAAAGGAGAATTCACCCATGCTGAGCTCTGCGGGACGGGGCAAAATGCGGAAATCACTGCCGTCAGCCAGGGCATTTTCCAGCTCGTCCAGAGAACCGGTGAGAATGGGCAGCTGGGTTTTGGTCAGCCGCAGGTTGATCAGGGTGTTTCGAAGACCCAGATCCAGCAGCTTTCGCTCCCACTGCACCTTTTTGGGCAGATTCTCTTCCTGCACTTGGGGATCGAGGCGGATGGTGGTATCCAGATTGGTGGGGGCGGCCATATTCTCCCGGCGGAAGCGCACCTCATGCTGTACCACCCAACCCGAGGGGGTATGCACCCGTTGGGGAAGGGGGGAAATCTGGCTCATACGGGCCCGGTAGACATCAATAATGTAGTCCAGCTGCTGGGTGACCAGATTTCGTTCACCCAGACTCCGGGCATCGTCAAAGGAGAGATCCCGGGCGGTGGTCACACCGGTGGTCTCCACCACGGCGATCTCATTGATACCGGAGGCCAGCCGCTTGGTGATCAGGGAAACGTCGTCCTGCACACACTCGGGGAACATCTTGTCCTCCAGCCAGAGACCGGTGAAAATGTGTCCCGGCGTGGTCAAAAGCAGAGGATGTAAGCCGGCGGCCTCCAGACAGGAGGCGTAGAGCAGGGTCAGATCCAGGCAGGTGCCCAGCTTCTGCTGCAGTACCGTGTCGCACAGGCGCACCCGTTGCCCCATGCGCTCAAAGCTGGCGGGAGGTACTACATAGCTGATGGCCTGCTCCTTAATGGCGGTAAAAATGGCCGCTGCCTGCTGCAGCACCCGGTTGGGGTCCCGGGATTGATAGGCATCCATGGAGGTATCGCCGGTCCAATTGCCCAGAAATTCTGTGGCACGAGCCAGAATTCGGGCGATCTCCGGGTGGTTGGGTGTCACAAAGGCGGAGAGCAGCTCCGAATAAAGCCCCAGACCGTGCCATTCGTCATAGGCATAGACCGTGATTTCCCGGTAATCCGAGGCCAGAACGGTATCCCCGGAGCGCAGTGCCATATGGAGCGTGCCGGTGAGCTTTTCCGTCATACCCGCCAGGAATTCCCCGTTCAGCATCAGCTTGGGACGGGCAACGGAAATGGCTTTGTGAGCAGGCAGCAGGTCAATGTGACGGGTGAAGGGCAGCGTAAACTCCGGCGTAGAGCGGATCTCCAGCTCCAGATTCTCCGGGATACTGTCCGTAGTATTTTCAATGGTAAGAAGATGGATGATGGAGGCTCCGTTTTGGTGCATGGCGAAGTTCACCCCGGGCAGCACGGAAGCATCCAGGCGAATGGGGTTGGCAGAGAGACAGTCGGTCTCCGAGGGACTCAGGGGCAGCGCTTTTGCCACCCGCAAGGCGATATCTTTGCGGCTCTCGCCCTCTGTCGTATAGGCAGTGGCCTCTACATTCCGGGCAGAAAGGGCGGCACATTTTTCCTCCTCTGCCTGTAAATGGCTGAAAAAGTCCGGGTTTGACGTGGAATCCTCCGGCAGAATATATTCCGGCGCCGCAAAATCCGGGTCCAAATAGACCTCTGCCAGCCAGCAGCTCAGGTGAAAGGCCAGCTGCAGCAGAGCAACGGCCTCTTCCCGGCCGGTCGGCAGACCGAAACGAGCCTCACCGGCAGCCTTGCACAGGGTGTAGAGCATATCCTCGATCCGCCGGGGCAGCTTCTGCGCATATTTCAGCCGTTGGAGGCCTTCGGAACAGGTTTCGGGCTGCTTCAAATCCTCCAGGACGCAGAGTTTCTCGATCAAACGCTCTGCCAGCGCCCCCAGCCGGGTGATGCAGCTGTTTTCGTTTGCAAATAAGTACAGCTCAGCGGTTCTGCCCAACTGCGCCGGCACAGGGCAGTATTTTGTCAAAAAATCAAAATTGGATGCCATGATAAAATCCCCCATTTTGTATCTGCCTCTAATTTTAGCACGGGAATAGCCTGTCCGCAAGTCAAAGTAGCCAAAATCTACGGTAAAATTCGGGAGAGAAATTGTAAAATAAGCTTGTCCTCTGGGGAAAAATGTAATATAATGTGGTTATAGCACCTTTCGGAGGGAAAATTATGAAAAAGAAATCCGTTCTCGAGCGCATCCGTTACCGCCTGGATCGTATGATGTCCAGAGGGCCGATCTCCATGTCCTTGCTGCTTTTCGCCGTGACAGCGGCGCTGGTGGCAGTGATCGGCATTGTGGCTTACTTTGTCTCCGGCGAGGGCAGTGTGGTCTACCAGATCTGGAACAGCCTCATGCACACCCTGGATGCCGGCAACCTGGCAGGTTTCCCGGCAGACAATATTCTTTACCTGATCCTGATGTTTCTGGCCACCCTCTGCGGCCTGTTTCTCACCAGTGTTCTGGTAGGTATTATCGCCACCGGTGTGGAGGGAAAACTCCGGGATCTGCGGAAGGGCACTTCCGTGGTGCAGGAGGAGAGCCACACCGTGGTGGTGGGCTTTGATAACAACGTCTATGACCTCCTCCGGGAGCTGATCGAGGCCAATGCCAACAAGAAAAAAGAAACGATCGTGGTTTTGGGTGTGCAGCCCAAGGAGGAGATGGAAGAGCTTCTTGCCTCCCATATTCCTGACCGCAAAACCACCCAAATCATCTGCCGCAGTGGCTCGCTCCACGAGACCTATGCCCTGGAGCGCTGCGCTGTAGAGGCAGCAAAATCTGTGATCATCAATGTCACTGACGATGCCGAGACGGTGAAGGTGCTTCTGGCGCTGTCTGCTTACCTCAAGGGCAAAACCCTTGTCCATGAGGATCTGCGTTTTGTGGCCTCTCTCCGGGACGGCCAGTATGTGGAGGCCGCCACCATTGCCGGTGAAGGCCGTGCGGAGATCATCTTTGCCAAAGATGCCATTGCCCGGATCATCTCCAATACCTGCCGCCAGCACGGCCTGTCTCAGGTGCTGACGGAGCTGTTTAACTTTAGCGGAAATGAGTTTTACTTCGAAAAAATTCCTCAGTTAAGGGGAAAAACCTTCCACGAGGCCATGCTCTGCTTCTCCAATGCCATCGTGGCCGGCCTTTGCACCGACGGCGAAGTGCGGTTGAATCCGCCCATGAATACCATCATCGGGGAAAATGACAGCCTGATCCTCCTGGAGGAGGACGACGGTTCCTACGACTTCCACCCGGCGAAGACAGGTGATCCGGCGGCCATTCGCTCCGGCGAGAGTATCTCTGCCCATGCCAATGACAATCTGATCGTCCTGGGAAGCAACGATAAGCTGCCCATTGTGCTCCATGAGTACGACAAATATGTGGCCGGGGACAGCCGTGTGATCCTGGTGGATGACGATCTGGGCGAAGAGAGCCTGGGCAGCTTTGTACATCTGAACATTACGATCTGCCGGGAAACCGTCACCCGGAAATTGCTGTGTGAGCTTCTAACGGAAGATTCCAACAATATCCTGCTGCTCAACGACGACAGCCTGGATTCCGAAAGTGCCGACTCTCAGACCCTCCTGCGGCTGATTTTGCTGCGTGACATTGCAGATAAATCCGGACGGCAGTTTGCCATTACCACGGAAATGCGCAGTGTGGACAACCAGCGGCTGGCCTCTCAGGCGAGGGTGGACGATTTCGTCATCGGTTCCAATTTTGCCAGCCTGCTTATGGCGCAGATCTCCGAAGATCCCAACATGATGCCTCTGGTGGAGGAACTGCTGGATGAGAGCGGGTCAGAGCTCTACATGAAACCGGCTGTGCACTATGTGAAGCCCGGTGTGACCGTGGACTCCTATACGCTGACCGAGAGCGCCGCCCGAAAAGGGGAGATCTACTTGGGTTACCGACACATGACCAAGGTGAAGTCCAACGTGGTGGTGAACCCTCCCAAGGATCAAAAAGTTGTTTTCGGCATCCACGACCAGATTGTGGTCATTGCAGAGAATTGATGCCCCGGCACCGCAAGCAGCTGTTTGCCGCCGAAGCGAAGAAAGTCAAATAGATGTTTCTCGAACTGTTTGCCGCACCTCGATAGACTTCGTAGGGGCGATTATCAATCGCCCGTGGCACTGCCGAAAATAGTACCATTCATCGATATTACGGTACAAACTTGCGACTTTGCTCCACTGCGTGGGGCGTTCCTTTCTTGCTTCGCCAAGAAAGGAACCAAAGAAGGCGACTTGGGGGAGGCGCTCAGATTGTGCTGTGGCAATACTTCTACGTTTCGATACTACCCCCGACAGCCCAAATTCGCCCTCCCCCAAGACCCCCTCCCCCGCTGCGCGAAAATGTTACATGATACAAACCGTTTTCTCAACAATTCGACAAATTTCTGTTTTTCGAACTGTTCGAGGAACCAAAGACCCCCTTGTCAAAGGGGGTCGGATCGCCTTTCAGGCGATCCGGGGGGATTCGTGCAGGCAGTACGAATTCGCCGAAAACCTTGCAAAATAACGGTGTTGCGGTGTGCGGAATCCCTCCGAGTCGCCTTTTCAAGGCGACCCACCTCCCTTTGACAAGGGAGGCTTAGGCTACCTCCAACAGACCGGCAAATTTCTGTTTGACGGACGAAATATTCAAAATCCGTGCCGGAGGCACACCTCAGTTTTTAGTCCTTAGCTCTTAGTTATTAGTTCCTAAACAGACCGGCAAATTTCTGTTTGACGGACGAAATATTCAAAATCCGTGCCGGAGGTACAGCTTATGGTTTCTGTACATAGCAAGAAAGCGTCAAAGCACACCTTCCTGTCAGGCAAAAGTAAATCAGCGCCCCGGGACGTTCTGCCGTCCCGGGGCGCTGCTGCTTCATTATTGATTATCCAGATAGGCGAGAATTACCTCTTTGGCGAAAGCGCCGGTGCCTGCACCGGCGGCATGGTCGATGTTCTCTGTCATGCTGCCTCCGGCGGCGTAGCCCTCTGCCAGACCCCGGAGGATCTGCGGCGTGCAGTTGTAGTAATGCTCCGTAAAGAAGCACTGCAGCTCCTTCACCCAGTCCAGTGCAGCCGGACAGTCCGGAGCACAGGGGCGAAGCTGTCCCAGCCGGACAAAGAATGCCATTACCTGCTCGCCCAAAGTCCGTTCCTGTTGAACTGTTCTGGCTCCGGATTTTGCTTCAAATTCTTTATAAGCCTCGGTTTCACCGTAAAGTGTTCTGGCCTGCGTGCTGTATTCCCGTTCTTTTTCGGAATCGAAATGCATGGTTTCCATATGCTTCCCTCCGGATCATCTTTTTTCTCATTATACAGGAACAGCACGGAGGAATGCAAGCCTTAATTTCTTCCCGGAACTTCTTTCAGGAACTCCAAACGGCGGATCTCACGCAGAATGCTGTCAACGGATTCCCCCTCCGTGGTCCAATCCTCTTTCATGATCTGCAGCATTTGCCTCTGTGCTTCCAGAGCGCCGTCAATGTCGCCCAGGATCACGCAGATCTGGGAAATGGCATCCTCACAATCGGTGAAACGGGGCTTGGGGCGTATGGGCTGACATTTTCTGAAATAGCAAAGTGCCTCCTCGTAGCGCCCCAGCTTTGCCATAATACTGCCGTATTCAAAACAGGCCTGCCATTTGTGGGGATAGCGCTCCAGCATTTCCCTCCACCAGTTCAAAGCCTCGGGGAGCTTGCACTCCGCCTTACAGATATAGCCCATGTACATCTCGTAGTGGTAGGAATGCTCCAGCGCTTTCATCTGCTCTGCATAATCCCTGGCCTCGGCTGTGCGATGGTCGGCGATCAGAAGATCCAGCAGCCAGAAGAAATTGCGAATATCCTCCGGGTGCTCTGCCGTGACGGCTTTGTAGAATGCGATCAAATCCCCGTGGTTAATAAAATTCCAATCCTGATAGGGGCCATGCTCCGCATCAAAGATGGCATTATGGGCATCCTTTCTGCCGGGGAGCTGCTGCAGTGCGGTTCTGGCCAGAGGCTTTGCCAGCTCGTGGTACTCGTTGGCACGTTTGTTGTAAAGCATCGCCAGCAATAGTCCTGCTTCGGCGCTGTGCTCCGGCTTGCTCTGCAGATCCTTCAGATATTTCTCATGCTGCAGAAATTCGTCCCGGCTCAGAAAACGCACATCGTAGAGCATGTTTTCGATACGCTCCATGCGGTGCGCATCGGTCATGGTGAACAGGTCGTCAATGGTCACGCCAAAGATGACGGAAAGATCGGGCAAAAGCAGAATGTCGGGCATATTGGTGCCGCTCTCCCATTTGCTGACCGCCTGGGCAGATACGCCCAGCTTTTGCGCCAGCTGTTCCTGGGTCATGGAACGGCTGAGCCGCAGAGATTTAATACGATTTCCAAAATCCAAATTCATAGGAAAACCTCCTTGTTCTGATTTACAGGCTTATTCTATCAGCATGAAAATCAAAAAGCTATGACCGGGAGCTTGAGCAAAACTTGACGGCTTGTTGAATTTATTATAGGGCATCCGATCCGAAATGGCAAGGAGCAAGGCTACCTTAAAAAAGGACTATCCCATTTCCGGCGGATGTGGTAGAATAAGATCAATATGACAAATGAGGATAATTGTAAAGTCCAAAAGGAAAAGGAGGTCTTCCCATGAAGAAACAGATCCATATCTGTCCCATCAAGCGGTTCTGCCTGCTGGCTGCACAAATGAAGGCGCCTGTTGCGGCGGTTCTCTGTACCACCGACAGGATCGATGCCGGAAAGCTGGCAGGTATCAATTATCTCCACCTCACCTTTGCCGACGTAACGGACGACACAAGGCAGGATGCTTTCCGCATGGAGCAGGCCCTGCAGATCCGAGCCTTTCTGGATGCTGCGACCGCTGCCACGGAACTGTATTTCTGCTGCGACAGCGGCGAGAGCCGCAGCGCAGCCCTTGCCGCAGCCTGGACGCACTATTGCGGGGGAGACGAGATGAAGATTTGGAAAAATATCAAGTACCATCCCAACGAACTGGTCTACTATCTCCAATCCCGAGCCTGCGACCTGCCAATCACAAGAGCGGATGCTCAGGAATTCGCAGCCTACAACCGCAGCCTCTTCCACAAAGCCATCGCCCAACAAAGGACATAAAAAAGCACGCCTTGGCACTCTGATATGCCGCAGGCATATATCACCCACCAAAGGTGGATATCACATGAAAGATATATCACCCGTTCCGAAAGGAACGGATATCATTGACCCTCTATGAACCACCGGCTCAGAGAGGGTCATGAATTATAACGCAATTTTTGATACAAAAGTGTCTTGGCGCATTTTTTTGCACCACTCGGCCATTTTGGTGCAAAGCCGAAATGTTTGGTGCATTTAATCGTCAAAAGAAAAATCATCTTGAAGATTCAATGTGTATATCATTTCTACGCATTCGCCGATCCTGATGGCCTATCCCGGTGCGGAGGTGCTGTACCTGACGGAAGACGGAATTCAATCGGTTTCGTATAAGGAAACGGAGCATTATCAAATCACAAAGCAGTTTCTGAACGCGCCGGAGCAGATGTGCGAATATCTATTTTCGGATGATTAACAGGAGTAATACGAATGAAGAAATTAAATTTTCTCCTTCTGGCGGTGATGATGCTTACTGCCTGTGGGCAAGATAAAGAAAACGACCAGGGGGCGATATATGTGAACATCACGGCAGAGAAAGCAAAGGAAATCATGGACAGCGAGGAAGACTATATTATCCTCGATGTGCGGACATAGGAAGAATATGACGAAGGTCACATCCCCGGTGCCACCCAGATCTCCCATGAGGAAATCGCAGAAAAGGCAGAGGAAGTGCTGACGGACAAGGATCAGTTGATCCTCGTCTATTGCCGCAGCGGTCGCCGCAGTAAGCTGGCAGCGGAAGCATTGGTGGAACTGGGCTACACCAACATCAAGGAATTCGGTGGCATCATCGACTGGCCCTATGAGGTGGAATGATGGTTGGTAAATACAAAGTGATCACCCTGTGCGGCAGCACCCGG
>JAFUPG010000033.1 GCA_017481325.1 Oscillospiraceae bacterium | reverse complement strand
TTTTTGAAATTTTCTTCTGAAAACGAAAAAAGAGGGCTGGCTCCGCTGAACAATCAGCGAAACCAGCCCTCTAATCGGCTTTACGGTCGTTCGTATCCCTCATGTTGATGTTTTGCATCCATGAAAATCGAGCGATAATTTTGGGTATAAAAACAGGAAAACCGCTAGAGACTCTAGCGGTTTTCGGGTTGCAGTCATTTAGACCACACGTTTTGGCGGAGCAGGAGGGATTCGAACCCTCGGTACGCTTTTGACGTACACACGATTTCCAGTCGTGCCCGTTATGACCTCTTCGATACTGCTCCATAACTAATTCGATATTTACTTCGCTGCAAACAGCTTGGTTATTATAGTCGATTCTTTTTCGATTGTCAAGCCCTTTCTTTTCTTTTTTTCAAAAAAATTGGCGCTTTCTCTGCCGAAAGCGCCAATGATTTACGAATCCAATTCCACTACGCAGCTGTCCAGCACCTGCTTGAGGATGGGGGTGCAGGTGGAGCTGCCGGCGCCGCCGCCTTCTACGATGACGATAAAGGCCAGGGGGTAGTCGGGATCCTGGATAAAGCCGGCAAAGAGGGCATCGTTTTCCCCCTCGCCCTGCTCGGCGGTGCCGGATTTGGCGCCGGCATAGAGGCCGCTGAAATACCACTCGCCGTAGTTATTGACCACCGCATAGTGCATCATCTCTGACAGACGGTTCGCCGTGGCTTCGGACAGGATGCGCCGGGTATTTCCCGGCTGCGCCTCATACTTGACGCTGTCGCCGTATCGCACCTGCTGCACCAGGTAGGGCGCTGCCGTCACGCCGCCGTTGGCGATGGCACCCATGAGGGTCATGAATTGACAGGGATTGATCAGGTCGTTGTACTGGCCGATGCCTGCCCAGGCAATGCTCTGGTGACCGGCTTCCTTCAGATCGATATAGCCCTTACGGGTGTCGTAGCCGTCGAAGGAGAGGCTGTCGCAGATGCCAAGCTTTTGGGCATAGTCCGTCAGGGTGTTTGCTCCCAGCTCCAGAGCAATCTGGGCAAAGGCCACATTACAGGAACGGCACAGCGCCTCCTGCAGATCCACCTCACCGTGGACACCGTTGCAGACGATCATCTCACCGTCTACCTCGATCTGTCCCTGGCAGAGGAAACGTCGGGACTCAATGTCCCGGATCTCCTCCAGCGCCGCCGCTGCGGTGACCACTTTAAAGACGGAGCCGGGAATATAGCTGGAGCCCGTGAAGCGGTTGACAAAGACCGCTTCAAATTCCGGGGCTTCCTCGTCGATGACAGGGGGATCGGCCGGGTCATAGTTGGGGGACGAGACCATGCACAGAATCTCGCCGGTCTCATAGTTGTACACACCCACTACGCCCTTTTTCCCCGTCAGGGCATCCTGTGCCGCAGCCTGCACCCGGGCGCTGAGGGTCAATTCCATCTGTCCCTCCTTGCCGCCGGCACTGAAGCTGCCGCTGAAACGGTTATAGCCGATGAGGTCATCGCTGTACTCCTCTAAAATCACACGCTGGATCTGCAGGCGGTTATCTCCCAGGATGTGAAGCATGGCCCTTCGAACCGTGGGATCCTCACTATAAGTCCGACCCTGGTCCTTTTCCAGCAGGAATTGACCGCTGCGGTCGATGACCGTATATTTGTCGCCGCCGTAGTCCGGGGTATCCGCCAGCGCCACAGAGCGGTAAGCCGCCCACTGTGCGCCATTGAGGCCGTATTGCACCAGAATAACCACCAGTCCGCCCAGCAGCACCATGGCCAGCACCATGGTCAACCAGGCTCGTTTGGAGAGCTTATTCATCCGGCGCCACCTCCTTTGCACGAACGACCTTTACCGCTATGCTGGCATCCTGCCGGGTGTCGCCGGAACGGATAAAGGCCAGAAGTCCCCAGACACAGAGCATACTGGAGCCGCCGTTGGAGACAAAGGGGAAGGTCACACCGGTCAGGGGCAGCAGATCCATAGTGCCAAAGACATTCAAGATGGTCTGGGTCAGCAGCACCGCTGCCGCTGCGCAGGAGGCGATGGTATAGAAGCTGCTTCTGCCCACAGCACTGGAGCGCACCACAAAAATGCCAAGGCAGACAATGGCCAGTACCGCCGCCACGCCGATCAGAAGCCCCCACTCCTCGCAGAGCAGAGCAAAGACCAGGTCAGTGTCGGAGGCTGCTACATATTTCAGCCAGCCGTTGCCGCCGCCCAGGCCGAAAAGGCCACCGGAGGCGATGCACATCATGGCTCTGACCTGCTGATAGCCGCCGTTCATAGGGTCGTCCCAGGCATGTCCCCAGGTGTTGAAACGGGCGAGAACATGGGGCGGCAGATCCATAAAGAGAAGCAGTAGCACGCCAAAGCCCACTACCGTTCCCACCAGAGACAGGGTGGCGAAATTACCGCCTCGCAGGAGGCAGATGACCAGAAGGGTCACAAAGAAGATCAGCGCCGTGCCAAAGTCGTTCATAACCGCCAGGCACAGGCAGATCACGCCGGTATAGATGATAAACAGGATCACATTGCGCTTGCTGACGATGCGATCCATGGTGGAGGCACCTACGTAGATGAAGCAAAGCTTCACCAGCTCCGAGGGCTGGAAGGACATGGAGCCGATGGCAATCCAGTTTTTCGCACCGTTGATCTCTTCACCGATGATGAGGTTGATCAGCAGCAGTAAAATGCCGCCCACCGCCGCCACATAGCGGAATTTTGCCGCCCGGGGCAGGCTGCGCAGCGACCAGCCGATGACCAAATAGATCACCAGTCCGCCGCCGATACAGAGGATCTGCTTCATCATCTCTGTAGGTGCGCAGGTGGCGATGAC
Organism: Oscillospiraceae bacterium; assembly: GCA_017481325.1. Next base: position 6,774 of record JAFUPG010000033.1, on the reverse strand, counting down.
CGCCAGGCCGAAGGTAGTCAGCAGAAAGGCCAGTGTCTCCACGTCAAAACTCCGGCGGCGCAGTAGGGTCAGCGCCAAAAGCAGACCCCATTCCATGGCCATCAGGATCAAAAAGCCACCCATGACCGAGCCCACTGCCGGGGTTTTCAGGTTCATCCAGAACTGCAGTGCCGTCAAAAGCTGGAACAGGGTCAAAAGCAGCAGGGTCAGCCCGGGACGTACCATGTTGTCCGGACGGGTGCGCTTGTGGCGCTGCTCCCGGATCTCCTCCGCTGTGACAGGTGCCAGGATCATCTCAATACCGCCCAGAGAGATCACATCCCCATAGTTCACCGCCTTGACACGGATCTTCTTGCCGTTGACGGTGACATTGCCACGGGAGCCAATGTCGGTGACAGACCAGCTGCCGTCGTCATAACGGGTCAGAACCGCATGGCTTCGGGATACCGTGGAAAAGCTCACCACAATATCCGAGCCTCTGGAACGGCCGATGATATTCTCCCAGTGGGTAATGGGCAGCTGGCTCTCATCGGGCATGACCAGCCAGCCCCAGACCTCCGGCTCCCGGCGGAAACGGATCAGAGGCTTGACACAGCGCCAAAGAATCCACAAAACCAGAATGGGCGCCAAAAAGCGCCAGACAGTGCAGAACACAAAGGCCACATCACTGCCGCCGTTCTGAAACCAGGCATTAACCGATTCAAACATGGTCCGCTTCCTCCTTTCTTATTTCTGCACAAAAGGGGCTTTGCAGCCCCTTTTATGCCTCGTCATAGTCTTCGTATTCGTCCTCTGTCTCCACGTTCATGTCGTAGCCCGGTTCCACGGAGGCAAAGGAGTAATTGGGCGCAGGATCCACCGGTAGATCCTCCACGCATTGCAGCGTATAATAAATATCCGTGGGCAGAGGGTAGCGCTTTTTCGCCAAGCGGCGGTCTATGGCATCGGAGATCAGGGAGTAAAGCACCGCAAAGATGGGCACGCCCAGCAGCATGCCGCCGAAACCGAAAATTCCACCGAATGCCAGAATGGAGGTCAGCACCCAGAAATCGGAAATGCCCAGCTTCTCGCCCAGGATACGGTTCTCAATGATATAGCCATCCACCATCTGCAGAACAAATACAAAAATCACGAAGTAGACAGCGTTGATGGGCTTGTCCAAAAGGAGCAGCAGGGTGGAGGGAATGGCGCCCAGGAAGGGGCCAAAGAAGGGGATAATATTGGTAACGGCAATGATCACAGAGATCAGAGGCGCATAGGGCATCCCCAAAATCAGCATAACGATATAGGTGATAACACCCACCAGAAGGGCATCTAAAAGCTTGCCGATGACGTAATTACCGAAAATGCGGTTGGTGCGGCGGGAAATCTCAAAAATACGGTTGGCATGGGAAGTATTGAACAGAGCGACGGTGGTCTTCTTCGCCTGGGAGCAGAGCTTTTTCTTGTAGACCAGAATATACACCGCCGCAACAATGCCGATGATAGCATTGAAAATTCCCACAACCACGCTGGTCACCGAGCTGGTCACATCGCCCAGCAAGGACAACACATCCAGTTCCTTCAGCCAGGTCTGCAGGCCTGCCAGCATACCTTCGATAACTTCGTAAAGCCAGTCAGCGACCTCCACATCCAGCTTCATGCCGTTGAGCTTTTCAACGATGGTATTATAATAGCCCTCCAGCTTGGGCAGCAGCTCCGCCACGCTGTTATACAGCGCCTGCCCCACCAGAGGCAGCAAGGCACAGATGGCCAGCAGGAACACGATTACGGAAACTGTCACGGACACTGCGGTACTCAGCTTTTCTGCCTTTTCCTCCGGCAGCGGTTTTTTCCGCTTGGCAAGAAGCTTTTTCATCAGCTTCATGGTGGCCTTCATCACCGGGTTCATAAAATAGGCGAAGAGGCAACCGTAGAGGATGGGCGAAATGATACCGAAGAATTTCATGATCAGATCGTAAAAACCGCTCAAATTGGAGAATATGATCCAAAACAGCGCACAGGCCACAAAGGCCAAAAACACCGTCAGCCCCCATTTGAAGAATTTCTCATTGCGGTGCAGCTTCATAGTTCTTCCCTTTCTTTCTTAATCTAATTATAGGATATCACGAAGTTTCTCAATCGTCAAGTATAGAAACTATGCCCCGGTACTTGCAATTTCAGTCCCCTTTATGGTATTGTAAAAGGGAAAGAACAAAGGAGGGCATTTCCATGGCAAAAAGCGAGCGTCAGAAGCTGAAGCTGCTCTATCTGCGGGACTATCTGCGGCAGAATACCGACGAGGAGCATCCTGCTACAGTGCAGCAGCTGATCGATTTTCTGGAGAGTAAGGACATCTGTGCGGAGCGGAAGAGCATTTACAGCGATATCCTCGCACTCAATGAGTACGGCACGGAGGTTCTGCACCGCCGGGGCAGGAACGGGGGCTATTACGTCTCTCAGCGGGATTTCCAGCTTTCGGAGCTGAAGCTGCTGGTAGATGCTGTTCTCTCCTCCCGTTTTCTCACGGCAAAGCAGTCCATGGAGCTGATCCGCAAGCTGGCCTCTCTGTCCAGTGCCCACGAAAGTGAGCTGCTGCGCCGTGAGATCATGCTGGCCGGCCGGGTCAAGACTCAGGAGGACAATATTTTTGACAAGGTGGATGTGATCCACGAGGCCATCGCCAAGAATAAAAAAATCTGCTTCCGCTACTTTGACTGGGGCGTGGATCTGAAAAAGCACTACCGTCCCAAGTCCTATATTGCCAGCCCCTATGCTCTGCTGTGGGATGATGAGAATTACTATCTCATTGCCGATTCCGCCCGTCACGGCCTGACCCACTACCGGGTGGATAAGATGGAGGAGCTTTTCATCTCCCAGGATGCCCGGGAGTTTACGGAAGAGTCCAGGGAATTCAACCCCGCCCGTTATTCCACGGAGGTCTTCGGCATGTTCCGGGGCGAGCGGAAACAGGTGAAGCTGCGACTGGAAAATTCTCTTGCAGGTGTGGTGGTGGATCGCTTCGGCAAAGACATTCTGATGATCCCCGACGGTAAAAACCATTTCGTTCTGATGGTCAATGTAGCGCTTTCTCCCAATTTCTTTGGCTGGGTAGCCGGCTTTGGGGGAAGAGCAGCCATTCTCTTCCCCAAGAGCGCCGTCAAAGCCTATAAAGAGCTCTGTCAGGCGGCGCTGGATGCCCTTCCGGAGGGCTGAAATACCGGGTGTCTGCCCCGATCCAGGGCATTGAGCAGCACATAACCCAGGGCGCCCACGGTCTCGATAAGCATATCCTTCATGGTATCCATCAGGCCAATATCCAGATAGCCCTCCATGGGCATACCATTGATGGCAACAGAGTTGATCCCCTTTAAGTGCCCCAGTTCCCCCAACTGTCCGCTGAGCAGGTAGGAGTGGATCTCGGTAATATAGGTGTCGTTCTGCATGTCCATGGCAAAAAGCTGATCCGCCGCATATTCAAAGAACTCCCACAGCACCGACACCGCCATGGAGAAGCACAGGGCAAAAATTGCCGTCAAGGTGGGAGAGAGGCTGTTTCCTCTATTGAGATACTGCGCCAAAAACAGCCCCAGCATGGCGAAAAACACACCGCCGGCGCAGTGCAGCAGCTTATCCCACCAGCTTGTCAGGTGGTACAGGCGGTAGCCGTCTCCCAGGAGAGGCCCCAGGGCATAGGCCAGCATGAACAGGTACACCGGCAGGGCGATGGTACAGCAGAAATACTTCTCCACCCCCAGGGGAATGGCCAGAAGCACCACGGTCAGCAGCGCCAAAAGGCCGCAGAGGATTTTCTTCTTTGCGAAAAGCCATAGGGCAGAGCCCAGGCAGAACAGCTGGCAAAGGAGCATCACCGCCACCTTGATCCGCCATTTTTTCGGTTTTGATTTCCATTTTTCTGCTATCTTCATAAGTACGCAGTCCCCTCATCATAATTCACCGATGATTGTACCGCCTGTTTCCTGACAAAAGTAGGAACGCAGTGTAACAATTCTGTGAATAAGCCCAGCAGACGGGGGGATGGTGAATGGTGAAGGTATCGGCTCCGCCGACAAATTTGAAATAGGGTCAAATAGATGTTTGTCGGCGAACTAATGGCTAATAGCTAAGAGCTAACAACTGAGGTATCGGCTCCGCCGATGGATTTGAAATAATCAAACAGAGGTTTATCGAACTGTTTACTTCCGACCAAAACCTTATTGCCGATAGAGGCAGAGGCTTCCGAAAAGCCCTGTCATTGCGGAATATGAAACCTTGCTCATAGCCTAAAAATCATCCTAATACGGGCGACTTTGGCTGCAGTAAACTGCTCGACAAAGTTCTGTTTGACAGGCTAAATATTCAAAATCTGTGCCGAAGGCACACCTCAGTTTTTAGTCCTTAGCTGTTAGTTATTAGTTTATAAACAGACCGGCAAATTTCTGTTTGACGGGCTAAATAATTCAAATTCGTGCCGGAGGCACACCTTATTCATTATTATTCACGATTCACTAGGCACAAAGAGGCCACCTCGGTTTTGAGGTGACCTCTTTTTAATGCTTTTATTTCTCCAAAATGGCTGCAATGGCCGCACCGATTTCTTCGATATTCAGCTCCTCGGCTCCGCCGTTGTCGCATTTTACCGCCACGTCGGGGTCGATGGGCAGCTGTGCCAGCACGGGCAGATGGTACTCCCCTGCCACACGCTCCAGATGGCTGTCACCGAAGATCTTATGCTTCTGACCGCAATCGGGACACTTGAAGTAGCTGTAGTTCTCCACCAGACCCAGCACGGGAATATGCATCATGTTGGCCATCTTCACTGCCTTGGACACGATCATAGACACCAGATCCTGAGGCGATGTGACGATGATCACGCCGTCAATGGGCAGAGACTGGAACACGGTCAGAGGCACGTCGCCGGTGCCGGGAGGCATATCCACGAACATATAGTCCACATCATCCCAGATCACATCTGTCCAGAACTGCTTGACCGCACCGGCAATGATGGGGCCTCGCCAGAGAACGGGATCGCTCTCGTTATCCAGAAGCAGGTTGATGGACATGATCTGCACGCCGCCCTTACTGATGGCGGGGTAGATGCCCTCATCCGTGGCACCCTCGCACTCGTCCACGCCAAAAGCCTTGGGAATGGAGGGACCCGTAATATCCGCATCCAGGATCGCCGCACGCTTGCCCAACTTCTGCATGGCAGCTGCCAGCATACAGGTGACGGTACTCTTGCCCACGCCGCCCTTACCGGAGACGATGGCGATGACCTTCTTTACCTTGGACTTCTCATTTAATACAGCCAGCAGGCTCTCCTGCTTGCGGTCGGCGCAGCTTTCGCCGCAGGAGGAACAATTTCCGCTGCAAGAACTACTCATAATACAAATCTCCTTTGGTTTTCGTTATCCAGAATATTATAGTCCCCAAAAACAGCCCTGTCAAGCCGGAGGCTTCACACTGCCTTTGGTTTTATTTTTCCAGTTCGTTCTGGGCCTGCTCCCATTGCTCCATCAGGCTCTCCAGAGCTGCCTCCTGCTGCTCTTTTTCAGCGCTTAAACGGAGTAGCTCCTGATAGTCTGTGGCGGCCTGCTCCAGTTGGATGTCCAGCTCAGCCAGTTCCTGCTCCTTGGCATCGATTTCCCGTTCCAGACGGCGGATCAGCTTCTCCAGCTCCTTACTGCCGGAGGGGAGCTTGGGGGCTTTTTCCTTCTTTTTGGGAGTCTGGAGCTTCTGGGCGGCCTCATGCTCCTTGATGGAGCGGTACTTGGCATAGCCCCAGGGGAAGTCACGGATCTTGCCGTCCTCCAGCTCCCAGACACGGGTAGCGAATTTATCCACAAAATAGCGGTCGTGGGACACGAAGATCAGGGTGCCCTCGTACTCGTCAATGGCGCACTCCACCCACTCTCTGGAGGCCACATCCAGGTGGTTGGTGGGCTCGTCCAGGATCAGGAGATTGATCTTCTCGTCCATAAGCATACACAGCCGCAGACGGGACTGCTCGCCGCCGGAGAGGGTGCCTACGGTCTTGAATACATCCTCACCGGAGAATAGGAAGGCACCCAGCCGGTCACGGGCGCTCTGGGGGGTGCAGTTCTTCTCGTAGAGCATGGTGTCGTAGAGGCTGCGCTCCGGGTGGGAGAAGTGGATCACCTGGGGCAGGTAGGCGGATTTTACCGTGGGACCGAATTTGATCTTGCCCTCGGCAGCCAGCTCGCCCAGCAGCACCCGAATAAAGGTGGTCTTGCCGCTGCCGTTATCCCCCAGAAGGGCGATGCGCTCGCCGCCCTTGACCGTCAGCTCCACATCGGAGAAGAGGGTGCGGTCACCGAAGCCCTTTCTTAAGCCCTTGACACTGAGCACCTCGTCACCGAAGAACTCCTTCTCCCCAAAGCGGGCACGGAGGGTCTTCTCCGTCCGAGGGCGCTCGGTTTTCTCAATGCGCTCCATGCGGTGCTGAATGGACATGGCACGGCGGTAGAGCACACGGTTGTTGATGCCCCAGCCCTTCATGCGCTCCAAGGTGTAGCCCAGCTGCCGCAGCTTGGCCTGCTCCTGTTCGTACTGCTTCAGCTGACGGTTAAAGCGCTCCTGCTTTTCCTGCAGGTAGAAGCTGTAATTGCCGCTGTAGAACTCGGCCTTGCCGGCGGAGATCTCGATGATGCGATCCACCACCCGATCCAGGAAATAGCGGTCATGGGAGATGGTCAGCACCGTGCCCTTGAATTTCAGGATATAGTCCTCCAGCCACTCCACACTCTTTAAGTCCAGGTGGTTGGTGGGCTCGTC
>JAFUPG010000032.1 GCA_017481325.1 Oscillospiraceae bacterium | reverse complement strand
TTCTACTTCGTAGCCTATGTAGGCGACCAGGTAGCCTCCCAGAACGTGGGCTACAGCATCGAAGCCTACGCCAAGAGCAACATCGCCTCCACCGATGCCAACGCCGCCAACCTGGCCAAAGCCTGCATCTACTACGGCGACTCTGCCAAGACCTACTTCGACAGCCTGATCAAGTAAAAAGGCAACGTTTTCCGTCCGAATCAAGCACTCCAAATCTGGCAAACGAACGGAAAACTCAAAACTAAAACACAACAAGCGCCGTGGGGCCGGAAAGCCCCACGGCGCTGCCTTTATACATGATCTACTTCTCAAACCAAAATGTGCGTATCGACGCTGTGCTTATTGTGCACCAATGCGTAGCTTACGGTATTCTCCGGGCGAGATGCCGATCTGCTGCTTAAACTGCCGGTAGAAAAAGGTATCATTCTCGTAGTTTAGTATTTGCGCTACCTGTTGTATGGAAAGATCGGTGGTGGTGAGGATAGAACAGGCGTGCTGGATTCTGCAGCGCAGCACATCTGCGGAAAATGTACTGGAGAAGATCTCCTTATAAACAACACAGAAACGGGAGGGACTGAGTCCGACATAGTCCGCAGCCTCCTGCACCGTCCATTTTTTCGATGGATTATCAGCGACGATTACACGCAAACGGCGAAATTTATGGCGCATAAGCTCCTGATGGGAGCTGTCCGCCGGTACTTCGTTGCCGCTGGAGGTTCCGTAGAGCAGGAGCCGCAGATGGGCATCGGTTTTTTCCTTCTGATACCGATCTGCGGAGTAGTGAAGGTCGCAGACTGCCTTGATCAGAGAGGAGATTACATAGAACGGTGCCGAGCTGTTAGGACCGGTGGGAAGTTCAAGGGTGTTTAGCAGCTGCTGATCCTGTTCATCCTCCGGTTGGAAGGCCAGCAGATCATAGAGAAAATGGGTATGGGCACTTTGAATGACCGTGCTTTCTCCGGGGCGCAGGAAAAAGATGACCTTGCCCTCCGGAAAGTCAAGTATTTCCGGCGATTGTACCTGTATGGGATTGTGCTGTAGCAGATAGGTATAGGTATCCGCATGGCACTCCATTTGCTGTTGTGTGCTGAATTTGAAGTGAACAACATCCCGTACGATCATACCATCCTCCTAAAACAAAAATATAGTATAGTATTATAGAATTATAGTTGATTGTCAAGCCTTTGTCAAGTTGCTATAATTTAGTCAGTTGATTAAATTGAGAGGAGGAAAACTGTTCGATTTTTGGAAAAATTGACGAATGTTTCTGATTTTACTAAAATGGAGGGAATTCTATGATTAAAAAAGGCTTAAGTTTTCTTTTGGTACTGGCGCTGTTTTTTTCTCTGCTCCCCGCTGCGGCAATGGGTGCAGAAGCAAGCGAGGGTACCTATTATTCCTATGAGGACATTGTTGAGCGTACTTATGATTTGAGCTATCTGGCAAAGGATCCGCTGCCCGGTGAGGGTGGCAAGCAGATCACCTCCACGGATCCGGCCTCTCAATACAATGAGGAAACAGGTCTCTATGAGAACTGGAGCGCCAACCTGGACAACTCCGGCTATGTCCGTTATGAGGACGGCTGGCGTGTGATTGCCGATCTGGAGGGTCCCGGCTACATGACCCGTTTCTGGATCCCCACCTTGTGGCACGGCACGATGCAGCTTTTCATTGACGGCGAACTGATCTATGAGGGATCTACTGCCGATTTCATCTGGGGCTCCTGCTTCAGCGAGTATTCCGAGCTGTCCTTCCAGGCCAACTATCACGATACCGAGCAGTTCGGCCCCGGTTACCTGGGCGGCATTGACCTTTTCGTTCCCATTACCTATAACGAGTCCCTGAAGCTTCGCCTTGATGTGAACGAGGGCAACGCCATGTACTATAATCTCAGCTACTACGAGCTGGAGGACGGTGCTTCGGTGGAGTCCTTTACCTGGCCCATGAGCGAGGAGACCAAGGCCATCCTGAAGGCGGCCAATGATATTCTTCTGAACGAGACCGCCCCTGTAGGCGATACGACCTTCGCTGCCACCGTGGGAGCCGGGGAGACCGTTACGCTGTTTGAAAGCGCCACCCCCGGCGCTCTAACCTCCATGGCAATGGACATTGATATTCCCACAGAGGAATTTGACGACCGGAACTCCCTGGTGGACTGGGTGATCTCCATGTACTGGGATGGCGCTGCAGAGCCTGCGGTCTGTCTCCCCGTGGCAGATTTCTTTGGCATCCACTATGGCAAGACCGCCTTTGACAGCGCCGCCTACGGCCTGGAGGAGGATGGCACCGCCTACTGTCGCTGGTATATGCCCTTCAATTCCGCCAGGATCACCCTGACAAATCAATCCGACAGCGCACGAGCTGTCTCCTGCAGCCTGGGCAGCGAAGCACTGACCACAGCGGACGATCTCAACCGCTTCCATGCGAACTGGCAGCGCAGCTATGCCCGTAACGACGACCGCTATCCCGAGGCGCAGCTGCTCTCCATCACCGGCGAGGGACGCTATGTAGGCACCAGCCTCCATATTTACCAGATCATCGACGGTATCTGGTGGGGCGAGGGTGACGAAAAATTCTACATCGACGGCGAGAAATACCCCACCTGGTTTGGTACGGGCTCCGAGGACTATTTCTGTTATGCCTGGTGCGGCTCCATGCTCTTTGACTATCCCTACTGCGGCCAGCCCCATAACGACGGTTACCCCGCCACCGGCGAGAAGCAGGTGCAGGGTCACGGTGACAAGGTCAACTACCGTCAGCATATTACGGATAATATCGTCTTCTACGAGAGCTTCGAGGCAAATATTGAGAAGTATTTTAATGAAACGGTGGACAAGTATGCCGCTACCACCTATTTCTATCTGACCGCAGCCACCACGGGGAATCATGTGGCGGCAGCGCCTGCGAGGGAGGATCGTCTGTTTAACAACGATGTGCTTACGGCTCCCACCCTGTTCTATCCCGGCGCTTACATCTCCTCCCGTGTGATCGACAGCAACACCTCCGTGGTTCCGTGGCTGCAGCCTACCGATCAGTTCACTGCAACGGAAGGCGAATGGTTCGGCGGCCTGAACTATATGTGGAATATCAGCGCCAAGGGCAAGTATATCAACTACCTCCTGGATATTCCCGAGGGCGGAAGCTATGATATGAATGTATCCATGACCGTCGCTCCCGACTATGGCATCTTCGAATTCTATCTGGATGATGTGTTGATCGGCACGGTGGATACCTTCCATTCCTCTGTGGATCTCAAGACGGTGAAGCTGGGAACGGTGGAGCTGACCCCCGGCGCCCATGAGCTGCAGATCCGCTGCGCAGGCAAGAGCCTGTCCTCCGCCGGCTATATCATGGGTCTGAACTATATTGAGCTCGCCGAAGCTGACGGTAAGCCTGTGGAAACCCCTGCCTATGAGTATTTCTTCGGCGGCTATGACGATCTCTACGCAGCGCTGGACAGCTCTGATTTTAATGTAGTGACCCAGGGAATCGGCGATTTTACGAACTATACCTGGCATGGTAATGCCCATATCCTCTGGGCAGGTGCCGAGAGTGGCAGCACGAATTTTAAGATCAATGTCCCCACTGCCGATACCTATACCATGACGCTCAGCCGTACTCTGGCGGCGGATTTCGGTATCTTCGATATCGCCATCGACGGCACGGTGGTGGCGCAGGACGTGGACTCCTACCGTCCCGGCGGTGTTTTCGGTGAGGTCAGCAAGTATTATTCCATCGACCTGACCGCAGGCGAACATACGCTCAGCTTCATCTCCAAGGGCAAAAATGCTGCCTCCGCCGGCTACCTCATCGGCATTGACTATGTGCAGTTCAATACCCAGACCGACTTCGGTGCATTCTACGGTGCATACAATCAGCTGCTTTCTCTTGCCGATGAGAACACCACTGCAGCACTGGGCACGCAGGATCTGGGCTGGGTGGCCCTGAACAAGTGGTATCACAATACGCAGCTCTGGTGGAACGATCGGGGCACTGCCTCCTTTACTGTCACACTCCCTGAGGATGGCTACTATGACATTACCACCCAATACACCATGGCAGGGGACTACGGCAAGTTCGATCTGCTCATTGACGGCGAGAAGATCGGTCAGACTGTGGATGCCTACGGCGCTCTGGATCTGGGGACCAATGTAAATAAGAATATCTACCTGACCGGGGGTGACCACACGCTGGCCATTGTCAGTGCAGGCAAGAACGATGCTTCCGGCGGCTATATCATCGGCCTCAGCTCCATTGACTTCCTGGGCGACACCGATGTGCCTGAGAAGGAGAACTATTCATACTTCTTCGGCGGCTATGACGATCTCTTCCCCCTTGTGGACAGCGCCAATTCCGACTATGCTCCCGTGACACAGGGACTGACCAGCAATTATTACACCTTCCATGATAATGCCCATATGCTGTGGACCGGCGGTGAGAGCGGCAAGGTGGATTTCGTGGTCACGATCCCCACGACGGATACCTATACCATGTCTCTCAGCCGTACCCTGGCAGTGGATTTTGGCATCTTCGATATCGCCATCGACGGCACGATTGTGGCACAGAACGTGGACTCTTTCCAGCCGGGCGGTGTTTTCGGTGAGGTAAGCAAGTACTATTTCATCGACTTGACGGAAGGTGCGCATACGATCAGCTTCATCTCCAAGGGCAAAAATACTGCCTCCGCCGGCTATCTCATCGGCATTGACTATGTTCAGTTTGATACCCAGACCAACTTTGGCGCATTCTACGGCGGATTTAACGACCTGCTGGCGGCTGTCGATGAGAACAATTCCGCCGCCCTCAGCGTACAGGATCTGGGCTGGGTGGCTGTAAATGTCTGGCATCACAACAATCAGCTGATGTGGAATGATCAGAACACAGCTTCCTTTACCATCGAGCTTCCTGCAGACGGCTACTATGATATCACTACCGAGTATACCATGGCAGGGGATTACGGCATGTTCGAACTGGCCATCGACGGCAACAAAATCGGTGAAACCGTGGATGCCTACGGCGCTCTGGGACTTGGCACTGTGACCACTGCGGATGTCTGTCTGACCAAGGGCCCCCACACTCTGACCATCTCCTGCGCAGGTAAAAATGAAGCCTCCTCCGGCTATATCATTGGCATCAGCTCCATTGATTTCCTGGGTGATACCGAAGCGCCTGCAACGGAAGAACCCGGCGAGAGTCTTTCCAAAATCCAGCGTGCTGCCTACGAGGCGCTCCGCAGCTATGCGGAAAATGCCCTTGCGCAGGCGGACAGCCTGCAGAAACCCCATATTAACCGTGCCATGGCCGACGGAATGATCGCCATTGCTGCCGCAGCGGATGATGAAGTTGCAGCGCTTCTGGCAGAGGCCAAGGCTGCCATCGACACCGTTCTTGCGGCCACCTACGAGGAAGAACTGGAGATCGATCTGCTGGATGACCTCTTCTACGAGGGTGCAGAGATGCCCACGAAGGTCAGCTCCTATACCTCCAATGTGGAGCCCCACGGTCAGGGCATGGGTGCTGCCTGGAGTGGCAGTGGCCATATGTTCTGGCCTGCCAATGAAAACGGCGAAATGTGTGTTACCATCCATGTGCCCTATGCCGCCACCTATACCGGCTCCTTCGCCTACACCCGGGCAGGTGACTTCGGCATCTACGATGTCTATCTGGATGATATCAAGATCTTAGAGGGTATCGACAGCTATGCTGCGACAATTTCTGTGAAATCCGTAGATTTTGGAGAAATCAGCCTGACGGAGGGTGACCATGTTCTGAAAATCGTCATCACCGGCAAGAACAGCGCCTCCGCAAATTACTATATGGCCATTGACCATTTGATCCTCTCGGGAATCAATGAGGTGATCCAGTATCGGGCATCTGCCTGCAAGTATCTCGACGGCTATAAGCTGGAGGAGGACTACTCTCCCGAGCAGTGGCAGGTTCTACAGGCTGTGATTGCTGAGCAGAAGACCATCATCAATGGCTGCGCCACCGTGGACGATGTCATTGCCGCCTGGAAAAATGCCAAGGCTGTGATCAATGCCATCGACACCGGTCTGGTGGACTACGAAAACATCACATTCGATGCCGCCAAGACTCCCGCAGACTTCGGCTGGCACAGCGATGACGACAACTATACCAACTGGCAAACCACTGCCGATGGACGTACCTTCTTCATTTCCTACCCCGGCAGCAACAGCCAGCGCATCTGGAAGGAACTGCTCACCGATCCGGACAATTTCACTCTGACTGCTGAAGTCAAGGTGGGTGAGAAGAGAGCCTATATGGAGCTCTTTGGTGTAACCATCGAACTGAACTGCGAAAATGGCAACGGAAACCAGATCTTTGATAAGGAGAACTGGGCTTGGTTCGATGCTGAGGATCAGATTTGCTTTGTTACCATCTCCCGTGTAGAAGGCGGCAACCTGAATATCACGCTCAGCGGCAAGGGCAACGCCACTGAAGTCGGCTACACGAAGCCAGTGGCAGATGATACAAATACCAATTTCTTCTTTGGTTTGTGGGATGCCGGTGCATCTGCTTATATCTCCGACATCGCCGTAACCGGTGTCGAGGCGCAGAGCGTTGACAATTTCGGTTGGGATACCGACGAGATCGACGGCAGCAAGGACTTCAGCGGCTGGACGAGCTTGGACGGTACGGACATCACCGCCGTCTATGCCGACACCACCGGCAACCACCGCATTTGGAAGGGTCTGGTGGAGGATCAGAATAACTTCACTGTCTATGCAGATTTCACCGCTCTGACCGAGAGCTCCGCCTATATCAAGCTGCTGGGTCAGACCCTGGAGCTGGATGCACGAAACGGCAACGGCGCACAGCTGGGCGTCAAGCTCAACGGCACGTTCCGGGATTGGATCGCAGCGGAGAATCTCCATGCGCAGGTCTACCTGACCCGTGTAGATGGCGGCGACATTGCCGTGACCATCGTCACCAACGGCAAGACCACCAAGGCAGAGTACACTCTGAGC
>JAFUPG010000031.1 GCA_017481325.1 Oscillospiraceae bacterium | reverse complement strand
CGTCAGGTTTGCCCCTGCGGATAGCCATATAATCGGTGAGAATAGACACCATCTGCGAACACAAGGGGCTGACTTGTATCTTGCCGTTTTTGTTGTGGCGGAACACCACCTGACGGTTTTCCAAATCCACATCCCTGTTTTGGATATTGCGGATGGTGGCGGCACGGCAGCCAGCGTTGAGCAGATAGTTGAAAATGACACAGTTTCGGTATTCGGTGAAGTCGCACTTCTTTTCAGGCTTTTTCAGCAGAATGAGCAGTTCCGCATCGGTGTAGGTTTCCTTTACCGTGTCTTTCTCTTTGATGTTGGGGATGCTGACAGATGTTAGCCCCTCACGGTTCGCCCAGTTCAGAAATGTGTTGATGACCCGCAGATAGGTAGCCACGGTGTTGTGAGCCAAGCCCGCCGCCCGCATTGATACCACCATACTTTCCAAGTGCCTTTTGGTGAGTGAACAGAACGGCATCGTAATATCAAGGTGTTTGGAAATGCTCCGCAGATGTAGATGGTAGTTGCGAATTGTGACCGCCGCCACCCCTTTTGAAGTTTGAGAAATGATGAAAGAAGAAAAGACTTCTTCAAAAGTTTCGCTTCCCTGTTCAGGAAAGTAGATTTTTGAACGCATAAACAGACCGCATCCTTTCACGGAAATGTGTGAAAAAGGATGCGGTCTGGCTTTTGGCTTATAGATAAGAAAAAACCCCGAAACTCAAGGAGTTTCAGGGTTTTGGAGCTGCTAGCCAGATTTGAACTGGCGACCTCATCCTTACCAAGGATGCGCTCTACCTGCTGAGCTATAACAGCATTTCAGACAGCTTTGACATTATAGCAAGAAAAGTCCGTTTTGTCAACTACTTTTCTTGAAATTATTAAAATTTTTTTGTCGGAGACTGTTGCGGTGGGAGAATGCTGCGGTATAATGGGGGGAGAAAGGAAGTGACAGCATGAAAACTTTGCTGATCGTTGTGGATATGCAGAATGATTTTGTCAGCGGCGCTCTGGGATCGAAAGATGCGCAGGCCATTTTACCTGCGGTCAACCGCCGGATCGAGGCCGCAGACCGGGTGGTCTACACCCTGGATACCCATGGTGCCGACTATCTCTCCACCCGGGAGGGACAGAAGCTGCCCGTTGCCCACTGTATCAAGGGTACCTGGGGTCATGCTCTGGCAGATGGCCTGCAGATCCGGGAAAATGCGCCTGTGATCGAGAAGCCTACCTTCGGTTCCACTGTCCTGGGCGATTATGTACGTGAACTCTTTGACCGCAGGGAGATCGATTCCGTAGAGCTGATCGGCCTCTGCACCGATATCTGCGTGATCTCCAATGCCATGCTGCTGAAGGCATTTTGTCCCGAACTGCCGGTTAGCGTTCGTGCGGACTGTTGCGCCGGTGTCAGCCCCCTCAGCCATCAAAACGCTCTGGAGGCCATGAAGGTCTGCCAGATCGAGATTCTGTAAGGAGAAACTATGAAACAGGCTTATTTTGCCGGGGGCTGCTTCTGGTGCATTACCCCGACCTTTCGTGAAACAGAGGGCGTTGTGAATGTCACCAGCGGCTACTCCGGGGGTTTGGAGGAACATCCCCGTTACGAGGATGTAAAATACCAGCGAACCGGCCATCGGGAGACTATCCGCATCGACTATCTTCCCGAGCAGGTCTCTTATGAAAGGCTTCTTGAGCTGTTCCTCTGCGGCGTTGACCCCTATGATGGCGGTGGCCAGTTCATTGACCGTGGCCATTCCTACACCCTGGCGGTGTATTATCTGGACGAGGCTCAGCACCGTGCCGCCCAAGCTGCCATTCATGCCTTGGAGCAGGAGAGTGGGCAGCAGCCTCAAATTGCCGTAGAGCCCTTCCGCAGCTTCTATGCCGCAGAGGAGGAGCACCAGGACTATTACCGGAAGCACCCCAAGGAATTTGAGCAGGAGCTTATTGACTCCGGCCGCAAGAAAATCTAATATCTTTTGCCGTTTCTGTATCAAACGTCAGATTTTGCATGGAGGATGATCCTATGAAAAGAACGTTTTACACGGAGGCGGCATATTTTATCGGCCTCCTTCTGCTGGCCATTGGCACAGCCTTTATGGAGCGTGCGGCCTTTGGCATGTCCATGATCGTGGCGCCTGCCTATGTGGTTTACCTGAAGATCTCGGAGTATCTGCCCTTTTTCACCTTTGGCATGGCGGAGTACGCTGTCCAGGCGGTGGTGCTGGTGATTCTCAGCCTCTGCTGCCGCCGATTCCGCCTGCGGTATCTCTTCTCATTTGTGACGGCGGTGGTCTATGGTTTCTTACTGGACGGCTCCATGGCGCTGCTGGCTCTGATTTCCGGAGATCACATGGCGCTGCGTGTGGTATTTTACCTGGGGGGCATGGTGATATGCGCCTTTGGCGTGGCTATGCTGTTTGATACCTACATACCGCCCGAGGCCTATGAACTCTTCAGCAAGGAGCTTTCTTCCCGTTACGGATGGAAAATCAGCCGTGTCAAGACCGTTTACGACTGCGCCAGCTGCGCCCTGGCGGTGGGGCTGTCCCTGCTGCTCTTTGGCCGATTGGAGGGCGTCTATTGGGGGACGATTTTCTGCGCCCTGGTCAACGGCTGGCTCATCGGCAGAGCTGCTGCCTTACTGAACCGCTGCTTTAGCTACCGTGACGGCGTGCCAAAGCTGAAGCGCTTTTTCGAGAAAATCTAAGCAGCAGGGCAAGATATTTCCCGTCCCCCAGTGAGTCAAACAGAAATTTGCTGGTCTGTTTCGGAACTAACAACTAAGAGCTAAGGACTAAAAACTGAGGTGTGCCTCCGGCACGGATTTGGAATATTTGTTCCGTCAAACAGAAATTTGTCGAACAGTTTACCGCAGCCAAAGCCGCCCGTATTAGGATGATTTTCAGCCTATGAGCAAGGTTTCATATTCCGCTATGTCATTGCGAGGCTCCCCACGGGAGCCGTGGCAATCTCATGGGAGGAAGCGACGACTTGAAAAGACGCTCGATAT
>JAFUPG010000030.1 GCA_017481325.1 Oscillospiraceae bacterium | reverse complement strand
GGGAGGCGCTCAGATTGTGCTGTGGTAACACTTCTACATTTCGGCACTACCCCCGACAGCCCAAATTCGCCCTCCCCCAAGACCCCCTCCCCCGCTGCGCGAAATCGTTATATTGCATTAGTCGATTTTGCAAACTGTTCGGCAAATTTCTGTTTGACGGACTATATATTCAAATCCCGTGCCGGAGGCACACCTCAGTTTTTAGTCCTTAGTTATTAGTCATTAGTCATTAGTGCAGCACTAAGGTGCTGCGATAAATTGACCGTTACAAGCAAAATTATTGCCTCCAAAAAGAGAAACCGCACCGGCCTTGGAGCCGGTGCGGTTTTACCTCCATGGGATATGGACTTATTCGGGCATTTCCTTGCCCAGACGCTTGTACATGGTCTTCTTTACGGCACGAATGATGTTCTCGTAGCCGGTGCAGCGGCACAGGTGGCCGGAGAGGAGCTTGCGCAGTTCGGCATCGGTGTATTCCTTGCCGCTCTCCAGGATCTCCCAGGCGCTCATGATAAAGCCGGGGGTGCAGAAGCCGCACTGGATGGCAGCCTCGTCAATAAAGGCCTGCTGAATGTCGGACAGCTCGCCGTTGGGGCCCATTAGGCTCTCCAGCGTGCGGATGGTCTTGCCGTTGGCCCAGACCGCCAGGTAAATGCAGGAGTTATAGGCCTCGCCGTTGATGATCACGGTGCAGGCACCGCATTCGCCTACCTCGCAGCCCTTCTTTACGGAGGTCATGCGGAAGTCATTGCGGAGCATATCGGTCAGGCTGGCACGGACGTCAACCATCTGCTCTACGTCCTTGCCATTGAGGTTGTACTTAACCAGCATATACTGTGCCATTACAGAACACCTCCTGCTCTCTTGACAGATTCCATGATGCAGCGCTTTGCGGATTCTACAGCCACGTGCTGACGCAGTGCCTTGGAGGCTCTCCAGGAGTCACGGGGATTGATATCCTCCAGCACCGTGCGGGCGAAGATCTCAATGTTCTCCATGGTGATTTCCTTGCCGTTGATGAATTCCTCGGCCTTGGGGCAGCGCATGGGGATGGGGCCTGCAACGCCGTAGGCCACACGGACACGGTCAAAGGTCCTCTTGTCCTCGGACAGGCGGACATTGACGGAGCAGCCGTTGGTGGCAATATCCAGGGCATTTCGCATGGCATACTTGATGTAGTAGCCCCAGGTGTTCTCGTAGCTGGCCTTGGGGATCAGAATGGCGGTCTGGATCTCGCCCTCACGGATATCCACTACCTTGGCCTTCTTGTAGAAGTCCTTAATGGGGATCACACGCTTGCCCTCGGGGCCGGTGAGCTCTACCAGAGCCTCCCAGGCGTGGAGGGTGGAGGCGGAGTCGGCGGAGGTGACACCGTTGCAGGTGTTGCCGCCGATGGTGCCGATGTTGCGGATCTGGGGGCCGCCCACCTGATCCACAGCCTCGCCCAGAACGTTGATGTACTTCTGAATGATGGAATCTTTGGTGATGTGGGAGAAGCTGGTGAGGCTGCCGATACGGATGTTCTCGTTTTCGTCAATGGAAACGCCACGGAGCTCATCCAGCATAAAGATGGAGATCAGCTCCACACCGGCACGCTTGCCCTCACGCATCTGCACCAGCACGTCGGAACCGCCGGCGATGATATGGGCTTCGGGGTGCTCCAGGCGGAGGCGGACGGCATCCGCTACGCTCTGGGACTCGTAATAGTACTTAATATCGTACATGGCTTAGTTCTCCTTTCTCCAGGGATCGTTGATGAGCCCTTCTTCAGAGAAGCGCTTGAAGAGGACGTGGGGATTCATGGGCAGGGTATCGATGGCAACGCCGGTGGCGTTGAGAATGGCGTTACGGATGGCGGGTGCAACGGGACATGTGGGAGGCTCGCCCAGGGACTTGGTGCCGAAGGGGCTGGTGGGCTCGGGATTCTCCACGAACTGTGCCTCCAGATGGGGGTGATCCATGGTAGAGCAGAGCTTGTAGTCCAGCAGGTTGTTGTTCAGGGGAGCGCCGGTCTTCTCGTCCCACAGCAGGGTCTCGGACAGAGCCATGCCGATGCCCATGGACATACCGCCGTGTACCTGTGCCTCAGCCAGCTGGGGGTTGATCAGCTTGCCGCAATCGTGGACATTGATGATCTTCTTCAGCTGCACCCGGCACATGGGGATATCTACCTCCACCTCGGCGCAGCAGCAGCCGAAGGAGTAGGCATTGTTCTTGATCTGGTAGGAGGATTCCGCAGTGAGATGGACACTGTGGTTCAGGCTGTAGAGAGCCTCGGTGGCCAGCTCCTTCAGACTCATGAGCACTCTGCCGTCAGTGGTGCGGACGATGTTGCTGTCCACGATGTCCATATTGACCAGGGGGCAGCGGGTCAGTTCAACGGCATATTCCAGAATCTTCCGCTTCAGGATATTACCGGTCTGGCTGATGGAGAAGCCCACCACATAGGTCTGACGGGAGGCATAAGCGCCGGTACCGAAGGGGGTGATGTCCGTATCCTGGGTGGAGATCATATGAACATCACGGTAGTCCTTCAGACCCAGGATCTCAGCGGTCATCTGAGCATAGGCGGTGTCAGCACCCTGACCGATCTCCGTCTCGCCTACCTGCACCTGCACAGAGCCGTCCTGGTTCAGAACCATACGGCAGGAGGAGTGCTCCAGAGAGATGGGCCAAACGGCGGTATTGTACCAGAAGGTGGCCAGGCCGATGCCCTTGCGGATATCGCCGGTCTGATTTTCATATTCCTTGCGCTTGCGGTCGTAGTCCATGTAGGCCACGGCCTTGTCGAAGCACTGGTTGAAGGTGTCGGAGTACAGCTCATTCTTGGAGAAACCGTCCACAAAGCCCACGGGCATCACATTCTTGCGGCGGTATTCCAGGGAGTCTACGCCCAGAGCTCTTGCGATGTCCTCCACATGGCACTCAATGGCATGGGAGGCCTGGGGCATACCGTAGCCACGCATGGCGCCGGCGGTGGAGCGGTTGGTGTAGACGGTGTAAGCGTTGCCGCAGTAGTTGGGAACGGGGTACAGCTGGGGAATGGCATTGAGACCCTTGGCGGCGATGGAATGACCGTGGGAGGCATAAGCGCCCTGGTTGGAGTAGAGGTCAACCTTACGGGCGACCACAGTGCCGTCGGGACGTACCCAGGAGATAATATGGAAGCGCTCCGCATGGCGGATACGGTTGGAGATGAAGGTATCCTCACGGGGAATATCCACCTTTACCGTTCTGCCGCCCACCTGCATACACAGCCAGGCTGCCAGAGGCTCATAGAGGGTATCCTGCTTGTTGCCGAAGCCGCCGCCGATATAGGGCTTGATGATGCGGATCTTGCCCCAGTCGATGCCCAGGGCCTGACCTACTGTCCGGCGGACGATATGGGGGATCTGGGTGGAGGAGACGATGACGATCTTACCGGCCTCCTCGTGGGCCACGGCGATATGGTTCTCAATGTGGCAGTGCTGCACGGAGGCGGTGTCATACCACTTATCCACGCAGATGAGGCCGGGCTCTTTGATGGCCTCCTCGTAGTTGCCACGGATATTGCTGGTGTGCTTCAGAACGTTGCCGGGGCAGGTCTCGTGGATCTGGGGAGCGCCCTCCTCCATAGCCTTCTGCACGTCCAGCACAAAGGGAAGGACTTCATACTCCACCTTCACCAGACGGGCGGCACGGGCGGCGGCAACCTCATCCTCTGCCACAACGGCTGCCACATCGTCGCCATAGTAGCGGACGTGCTGATTCAGCAGCTTGCGGTCGGCGGTGTCCTGATGGGAGGGGTCGGTGGACCAGGGATGGCCTGCGGTGGGGAACTTGATATCGGGGACATCGAAGCAGGTGAGGATCTTCACCACACCGGGAACCTTCTCGGCCTCGGAAATATCGATGGACTTCACAAAGCCGTGGGCAATGGTAGAGCGAACTACCCGGACGACCAGGGCATTCTTCTCGCACAGATCATCGGTGTACTTGGCTCTGCCGGTGGCCTTGTCAAAGGCATCCACACGGGTTACGCTTTTTCCAACATGATGGCTCATGAAATGGCCTCCTTACATATTGATTCCTTGTGTGGGCGAGACTGCCCACACAAGGGCCATGAGATCAGATTTTACCCAGTGCCTTCAGGATCTTCTCCGGGGTCATGGGCCAGCTGCGGAGCCAGACACCGCAGGCATCGTGGATGGCGATGCCGATGGCGGGGGCTGCGCCGTTGCAGGCGATCTCGGAGATGGACTTGGCACCGAAGGGGCCGTAGTCATCGTTGACATCGATGAGCACGGACTTGAAGTCGTCGGGAGCGTCACCGATCATGGGTGCGCCGTAGTCGGTCAGGTTGGCATTGATGCACTTGCCGTCCTTATCCAGCACCATGTCCTCATAGAGGCTGTGGCCGATGGACTTCATAACAGCGCCGTAGATCTGGGTCAGGGCGCACTCGGGGTTGATGGGAGTACCGGCATCCTGCAGGGCATAGAACTTCTGCACCTTGATCTCGCCGGTCTTCACATTGACGGCGACCTGGGCGAAGTGTGCGCCGTAGGGCACGGAGGAGGCAGCGGTCACATAGCTGCCGTGGGCGATCATCTGGCCTCTGCCGGTGCCGCTGGTGGCGGTATGGGTCAGCTCGTAGTAGCTGATGGCCTTGCCGCTTGTCTTGGAGTAGACCTCGCCGGGGGCTCTCACATCCAGATCCTCAACCTTCTCTTCCAGCTGCAGGGCAGCCTCGCCCAGGATCTTGTCTTTCAGGTTGTTGGTGGCTACCAGGGCGGCATTGCCGGAGAAGAAGGTACCGGAGGAGGCATAGGAGCCGGTGTCAAAGGCGCAGGCATCGGTGTCGCCGGAGACCACGGTGATGCGATCCATGGGCAGCTTCAGAACCTCGGAGACGATCTTGGCGCAGATGGTGTCCAGGCCGGTGCCCAGGTCAGCGCCGCCGCTGTTGAGGATGACGGTGCCGTCGGTTTCCAGCTTGGCGATGGCCTCAGCGTGATCCAGACCGGGCAGGCCGGAGCCCTGCATGATCATGGCAAAGCCCTTGCCGATCTTCCAATCGGGATCCTCGGAGACTTCCTTCTTACCCCACTGGATCATCTCACAGCCCTTGGCAATGGCCTCTTCCAGGCCGCAGGAGCCGACGGGAACCACGTTACCCTCACGGCCTTCGCCCAGACCCTTCAGGATCTCCAGCATGTAGCCTTCTTCAATGTGGTTCTTGGAGACCATGTCCTTGTAATCCACGCCCAGCTTGTCAGCCAGCTCGGCCATGGCCATCATCAGAGCGTAGGTGCCCTTGGGCGTGCCGTAGCCCTGGTATGCGCCGGCGGGAGGTGTGTTGGTATAGAAGACCTTCAGGTCGTAGCCCATGTTATCCACCTTGAACAGGGGCAGGGTCTTGGAGCAGCTGTTCATGGGAACGGTCAGGCAGTGGTTGCCGAAGGGGCCGGTGTTGGCGCAGACCTCCATGAAAATGGCGGTGATGGTGCCGTCCTTCTTGCCGCCCATCTTCACCCGGCAGCGCATGGGATGACGGGTGGAGTTGGCAATAAACTCTTCCTCACGGGTGTTGCGGTAGTAGACGGGCTTGCCGGTGATCCAGGCTGCGTAAGCGGTCAGCTCTTCCACCAGAATGTCCTGCTTACTGCCGTAGCCGCCGCCCACACGCTCCTTGATGATGTGGATCTTGTTCTCGGGAATACCGCAGACCCAGCTGCAGATGCGGCGCAGATGGTAGGGAACCTGGGTGGAGGCATTGACCACCAGACGGCCGTTCTCCACGTGGGCATAGCAAACGTGGGGCTCCAGGGGGGTGTGCTGGATCTGGCTGGTCTGATAGGTGTGCTCTACAATGGCATCGGCCTCTGCAAAGCCCTTTTCCATATCGCCGATGTGGCCCTTGTTGGAGGCGGCGATGTTCTTCTGAATATCAGCGTGGAGGGGGAACTGATAGATCACCTTGCCCTCACGCTCGTCACCGGCACGGGCATTGTACTCGTCCAGGTCAGCGGGAGCGCCGGCATTGTACTGCACTGGGCCGTTATGTACCAGGGGAGCGCCCTCGGCCATGGCCTCTTCTACGGTGAAGACGGCTGCGGTGGGCTCGTATTCCACCTTGATCAGGGAGGCGGCCCGGTCGGCGATCTCCTTGGTTCTGGCCACGATACCGGCAACACGGTCGCCTACATGGCGCACCTTGCGGTTAAAGAGGCGGCGGTCATGAGGAGAGGGCTCGGGATTGCCCTGACCGGCCTGCATGTAGTATACATCGGGGCAGTTCTCGGCTGTGATGATAGCGGCAACGCCGGGGAGCTTCTCTGCCTCGGAAGTGTCGATGGACTTAATGTAAGCGCTGGCGAAGGGGCTGCGGAGCACGTGCAGGCACCAGGAATTGGCAGGCACCTTATCCTCCACGAAGACCGGCTCGCCGGAGACCAGAGCAGCGCCGTCGATCTTATCCACGGGCTTGCCGATGATCTCTAACTTGGGACGGAAAGAGGGAGCGATCTCGCTCTGATAAGCGCCGGTGTCACGGAGCTCAATGGCCAGCTTCACCGCCAGATAGTAGTGCTCGTAGCCTGCATCACGGATAAAGATGCTGGTGAGAACCTCCTTGATCTCCTCTCTGGAGGGGTAGGGGTTCTGCTCCAAGAGCCAGGTCAAAATCAGGGCGGCGGTGGCAGCGTTGTAGGCGCTGGCGACGATACCGGCGGAGATCATGGCCTTCTGCACATAGTTCAGCTCTCTGCCCTTGAGAAGACCTTCGGCGGTACGGATCTCGGCACCCTCGGCCTGGTAGAGCAGGATGAGGTTGGAGTATTTCAGCTTGCTGTTGAAGATGATGGTGTCGGAGCCGGCAAAGCCCTCGGCATTGTCGCTGTCACGGACGGAGAGATAGCCGCTGCGGTACAGCACATCTCTCAGGCGTTCGGTAGCTTCGCCCAGCAGGCGGATTTCTTCGCCGTTAATTCTGCATCTAAATTCCATGTGCTTACCTCCTCAGAGAAAAGACGGTCTTGGCCAGATACTTCTTGTATTCTGCGCTGCCGCTGAGATCGTCGCAGAATTCCATGGTCTCGTACAGGTCGGGGGTATTGCCGCAGGCAAGACCGCTGCCCTTGACGGTCAGGGCGTAAATGTCGCCGCTGACGGCTGCGATCAGAGCTGCGTGGCTGGAGGAGGTGTTGCCGAAGCGCTTCACCCAGCCCTCACGGTTCTTGTCAATGACGATGTACTCCAGCAGGCACTTGCAGCTGCCCTTCAGGTAGTCATAGACTTTTTCTTCCTTTTCACCCTTGGCGCTCAGGGCGATGAGCTTGGCATCGGCTGCGCAGAGGGCAGCGGCCAGATAGCTGTCATCCCGACGGAGTGCCAGATTGCCGCCCACGGTGGCGGAATTGCGCTTTGCAAAGGAGGCGCAGAACTTTGCGGCCTCTTTGATAAATGCGGGGATCAGATCGCTGTCCACCAGCTGCTGCAGGGTGACCCGTGCGCCGATGTAGAGCTTGCCGTCTTTTTCTTCGATGGTGTCAAAGCCCAGTGCGTTGATGTCGATCAGTTCTTTTCCCTCTGCAGCGCCGCCGAGACGCAGGTCATCCGTGCCGCCGGCCAGATAGGCGGTGGTATCGGGGCCGGCATAGCGGAGCTGAACCGCTTCGGCAGCCGACTGAGGACGATGGATTATCATAAATCTAACCTCCTGATTTGTTAATAATCGATAAAAAATACCGAACTATACTATTCCAAGTACAGCATATCATAAAATTGCTTCGAATAAAAGAGTTGTCGTTATCTTATTTTCTGGATAACGGTACAATTCGGCAATCGTGAACAATTTTACAGTGGTGTTTTTGGTGAAAAAGGTGTATACTATGGTAGAGAACGCACATTGGGAGGAAGCAATGAAAATCGGCTGTTTGATCATGGCGGCAGGCAACGCCCGCCGCTTTCAGGAGAATAAGCTGGCGGCGGAGTACCGGGGCAAAAGTCTGATCCAACGTGCCTTTGAAGCAGTGCCGAAGCGCCTGTTTCATAGGGTGCTGGTGGTGACCCAGTATCCCCAAATTGCCGCTCTGGCCGGGGACTTTGGCTTTGAGGCCATGGAGAATGCGCACCCCGACTACGGCATCAGCCATACCATCTACCTGGGCACCAAGGCCATGGAGGACTGCGATGCCATTTTGTATCTGGTGTCCGACCAGCCCCTGCTCCGCCGGGAGAGTGTGGAGAAGGTCGTCCGTGGCTGGCTGGAGCATCCCCGGTGCATTGTGGGCGCAGCCTACGAGGGAAAACGGGGCAATCCCTGCATCTTCCCCCGGGAATTCTTCCCGGAGCTGATGGAGCTGCAGGAGGATCACGGCGGCAATGTGGTGATCCGTGCTCACGCCGACCGCCTGCTGACCGTGGAGATCCCACAGCAGGAGCTGACCGATGTGGATACCCCCCGGGCGCTGCAGGAGCTGCAATAAAGAAACTGAGGCTGTCTCGCAAAAGAGACAGCCTCGGCTTTTACTTTTAGAAAATTCCGGCGAAGCACTGGCAGGCCAGGTACAGGCCGAAGGCGGTGAGCACAGGAGCCAGCCTGGCCTTGGGGCCGGTGGAGAGCCGTTCCTGGGCAGAGGAGAAGAGGAAGGTCAGGGCGGTAAAGACCGCAGCACCGATGAGACCTGTCCAAAGCGCCTCCCAGCCTGTGAGGAAGCCTGCGGCGAAGGGCAGCAGACCAAAGCTCAGACCGGAGAGCAGAGGGATGCAGATATAGCAGCGCTTGGCATCCTTGGCCAGATAGTGATCGGCCAGCAGCGCCACCAGGGACAATAGCACCATATTGGGAATATCCAAAGGGGGCAGAATCAGCCCGGGGACGAAGGTGCGCAGCAAGACGCAGACCAGAAGGGCGATCCCCAGCACAATGGCCAGAGCGGTATTGAGGAAGTACATGTTTTTCTTCATTTCATCAACCTCCCCAGGAAGTGGCGCCGGAGTCGGCATCGGCACCGGTCACAAAGCAGACAGCGGAATTGACGCAACGGGTGATGGCCTTGGAGGTGACGGTGGCACCGGTGATGGCATCGATGTCCGTGCCGATCTCTGCATCGCCCTCGGTTTTCAGGTACTGAGCCAGATACTGCCAATCGCCTAAGGCACGGCTGCCCAGACCTGCGGTTTCATGGCACTCCCGTACCACCAGACCGGTGACATAGCCCTTGTTGCTGACGCCTACCAGCACCACCAGCTCATCGGCATAGCCCTGGGTGGCGGTTTCGATGACGAAGCCGGTCTCTCCCTTATGGACGGAGCGGATGTTCACATCCTCGCCGGTGTAGGCTTCTACGGTGAAGGTCTCGCTGCCGGGCAGCAGGGTTTGCATCAGCTTCAGATGCTCTGCCTGTGCTTTGGCGGAGGCCACGCCCTTTAGACCAAAGCTGAGGCCAAAGAGCAGACCGGCCATAAGCACAATGGCGATCAGAGGCAGAAGAACGGATTTTTTCATTTGTTGCTGCCTCCCTTCTTTGTGCCGAAGCGTCTGGGGGCGGTATAGCGGTCAATGACCCATACCAGAGCGTTCATCAGCAGGATCGCATAGGTCACGCCCTCGGGGAACAAGCCAAAGTAGCGGAAAATCACGGTCAGCACGCCGCAGCCCAGGCCGAAGATCCACTGACCCATGGCGGTGGCGGGGGAGGTGGCATAGTCCGTTGCCATAAACACAGCGCCCAGCACCACACCGCCGGAGAGCAGGCTGTAGGCCATCCACTGCAGAGGAGCGTCGGTCTTGTGGAAGATCAGGGTCAATACTGCCACCGTGCCCAGATAAGCCAGGGGAATTCTGGGGGAGATGACCTTGCGCAGCACCAGATAGCCGCCGCCCAGGAGCAGCGCCAGGGCAGAGAGCTCACCGATAGAGCCGGGGCAGTTGCCCAGGAACATATTCAGGAGGCTCTCCTCGGGGAGGGCAGGCATGACCATGTGGTGCAGAGGAGTGGCTGCGGTGACACCGTCCACCCCCACATAACGGGTCAGACCCACGGGGTAGATCAGCATCAAAAAGGCACGGGCGGCCAGGGCGGGGTTAAAGATATTCTGTCCCAGACCGCCGCAGAGCAGCTTGGTCAGCACAATGGCGAACACGCTGCCCACCGCCGCCTGCCAATAGGGGACGGTATGGGGGAGGGTCAGCGCTAAAAGCAGACCGGTGACGGCCGCAGAGCCGTCCACGATGGTATTTCGGCTACGGGTGATCAGGCTGTAGAGCCACTCCGCCAGGATAGCAGAGGCCACAGACACCGCCGTTACTGCCAGAGCACGGAGCCCCAGCACCCAGACACCCACGGCCAGGGCAGGCAGCAGCGCCAGCACCACGTCCAGCATAATGCGACGGGTGCGGAAATTTCCACGGATATGGGGCGAGGAAGCAATGGTCAGTTTCATTTTTTCGCTGCCTCCCTTAACAGTTTTTTGCCCTTGCGGAAGGACTCCACCAGGGGGAGCTTGCCGGGGCAGGTGAAGGCACAGCTGCCGCATTCCATGCAGTCCATGAGGTTCAGCCGCTGCAGCTCGTCCAGGCGCTGGGCATTGGCAAAGCGGTAGAGATACAGAGGCTGCAGAAGCATGGGGCAGACGCTGACGCATTTGCCGCAGCGCAGACAGACGGGATTCTCCGCTGCGCCGTTGACATCCTTTAGGAGGCACAGCACGGAGTTGGTGGCCTTGATCACCGGCACAGCCAGATCGCTCTGGGCAACGCCCATCATGGGGCCGCCGCTGATCACACGCTCGGTCTTGTCGTTGAGACCGCCGGCCTCCTGCAGCAGGTCGTGGAAGGAGGTACCGATGCGGACAATGAAATTCTGGGGCTTGGCAATGGCCTCGCCGGAGACGGTGACGATTCTGCGGGTAATGGGCAGACCCAGCCGCACGGCACGGTAGATGGCGGCAAAGGTGGATACATTAAACACAGCGCAGCCCACGGACACCGGCAATTTGCCCGGCTCTACCTGACGGCCGGTGACCGCCTGGATCAGCTGCCTTTCCGCACCCTGGGGATAACGGGTGGGCAGCACGCAGATCTCAATATTGGGATAGTCCTTTTGCAGCTTCTGCACCTTGCGGATGGCAGCGGCCTTGTTGTCCTCCACAGCCAGAACGATCCGCTGGGGATGGAGGATACCGGCCAGAATTCCCATACCCTCTAGCACATAGTCGGGATGGGTACGCAGCAGGCTGTCGTCCGCCGTAATATAGGGCTCGCACTCGCAGGCGTTGGCAATGAGGGTGTCCACATTGCCCATGGCAGACAGGGCCTTCACGTTGCCGGGGAAGGCAGCGCCGCCCATGCCCACCACACCTGCCTCACGGATGGCATGGAGGATCTCATCGTCGGAGGAGGGAATGGGGAACTTAAGGGGGGTATCCTTGCCGTCGTTTTCAATGACTACCGCCATGGCACTGCCCACAGAGGGGTGGGGGCGCTTCTCTACGGCGATGACCTTACCGGAGACAGAGGCGTGGACGGGAACGCACAGACCCTCACCGTCACCGATCTTCTGTCCCATTTTTACATAGTCACCCACCTGCACCAGAGGCGTACAGGGCGCACCGATGTGCTGCTGCATGGGAATGACCACTTCTTTGGGGATGATGGTGCGAATGGAGGAGACGCCGATGGACATCTCCTTATTATATTGGGGATGGATGCCGCCAAAAAACAGGCGTTTCATATTCTTTTCACCTCGTTATGTTCGTAGGATCTCTTGGAAACCGGGACTCATCTGCTCTGTGCCGTCCTTTGCCACCCAGAGGGCTTCGGCGCCGCAGCGCTCCAGCAGAGCCTGACCTTCTTCCAAGGGGAGCAGGAACAGGGCAGTGGACAGGGCATCGGCCAGAGCCGAGTCGGGGCAGACCACCGTCACCGCCCGCCGGTAATCCGAGGGCATCAGGGTTTCGGGGTCAATGATATGGTGATATTTTTTGCCGTCTACGGTGTAGGTGCGCTGGTAATCGCCGCTGGTGACCACAGCGCCGCCGTGGACATAGATGGTATGGAGATAGTCGCCGCCGTCGGGGTTCTGGATGCCGATGACCCAGGGGTCGCCTTCTTCGGTCTTAGGGCCTGTGGCGCAGACGTTGCCGCCCACGCTGATCAGCAGCCCCTTCGGCGCTGCCTCTGCCGCACGCTGGCAGGCCCAGCCCTTGGCAACAGCGCCTACATCCAGGGAACTGAAGGGGTCAGAGAGGTAAACCGTGGAGTTTTCTTCGTCCAGGATCAGGCTGTCCATGTCCGTGTGCTCCCGGGCAGCGGCCAGCGCCTCGAAATCCGGCAGCTTGGCATTCATGGGGTCACGGATGCCGTCGTTTCTGGCCTCGTGCCACAGGGAGAGTACGCTGCCCAGCATCACATTGACCTTTCCCTCTGTCAGTTCGTAATAGGTTTTGCAATCCGTCAGCAGCTGCAAAATCTCGGAATCTACCTTCACGGGGGCGATACCGGCGCTGTCGTTGACCGCCTTGAGATTGACCACACCCTCATAATCCTTGTAGATGTCAAAAAGCTGATGGTAGCGCTCCAGATCGTCGTGGATCTTCTGGGCGGTGAGCTGAAATTCCTCCTCCGATGCCGCAGGCCCCACAATGGTGGTGACGGTATCAAAGAGGGTCAGGAAAGTGGCGGTGTAGTGCTTCGGCTGTGCCTTTTGGGGCACGCAGCCCCCTAAGAGCAGGCACAGGAGGCACAGCCACAGAATGACTTTGCGCATCAGGCCAGCGCCTTGGCGATCAGAGCCTGGAAGCCGCCGATGGAGATGGTCACAGAGGTGGCCAGATCGGTGCCGTCAGCGGGCTTGGTGGTCTCGGTGATGGCGATACCTGCCACTTCCTCGGCGGTCTTGCCGGTGACGTAGGCGGCAAAGGCAGCGGCCTGCTCGTTCCACTCGGCAATGGCATCGCCCCAGGCCACCATGCCGTAGTCCGCACCCTTCTCATTCTTGCTAAGGATGGGGGCGGTGAGATCGGTGATGATGGTACCGGCAGCGTCAAAGGCCACATCGGCCTGAACGGAGTCGATGATGCAGGAGGTGATCACGCCGTCCTTGACGGTGACCACGGCGATGTTGGTCTCCAGCTGGGCGCAGCCGTTGCCCTCTTCCGAGGTGGAAACGGAGCCTGCCAGAGAGTTCAGGGTGACCATGCGCAGCTCATCGCCCTGCTGAGCGCCCAGATGGGTGGCATTGGCCACGGCGGCCTCAATGGCGCTGACATAGCCGCCTAAGTAGATGGTGGCGGTGGTGGCCAGATCGGAGCCCTGGGGGGCCTTGCCGGTCTCGTCGATGGCGCCGTTCTTCAGCTCGTCCACGGTCTTGCCCACGGCAAAGCTGCACAGAGCAGCCACCTGGGCATCCCATTCTGCCACAGCGCCGCCCCAGGCCACCATGCCGTAGTTCTCGCCCAGCTCGTTCTTGGTGGAGACGGCGGCGGTGATGTCAGAGGTGATCTGACCCTGGGCATTCATGGAGACGGTAGCGGGAACAGAATCGATGTAGCAGGAGGTGATCACACCGTTGTCGTCCACGGTGACGGCAGCCAGGGTGATATCGTACTTCACAGCGCCATCGGCCTCGGCAGTGGCGGAGGTGCTGTCGGAGACCGTAGTGCTGATGCTCAGACCGGTCTTCACAGCGCCTTCACCGGTGATCATGGGCTCGGTGACGGCGGGCTTGCTGGGTTCCGTAGAATCGGGGGTGTCCTGTCCTTCGGGGCAGGTGCATTCGTTGATGACCACGGTGGTTCCGGCGCAGCCGGCGAAAAGACCCAGCATCAGAATGCAGGCAAGGGCAAGGCTAAGAATTTTTTTCATACTGTTTTCCTCCGAAAATCTCTTTTATCTGCACATCTCTCACATGGGGGAGATGGATGCATTCTTCAATATTTTTAGCACACCGGCGCAGGCACCGCCGGTGAGAGTGCCGGTGAGCAGCGCCACCAGCAGCAGATAGGGCAGATAACCTGCCACATATACGGAATTCATCAGCACCATGGCTGCCAAAATCTGGCCGACATTGTGGCAGGCAGCGCCTAAAATGCTGACACCGTAGATGGAAAAGAACGTTCCCTTTTGGCACAGCGCCATCACGCTCAGCGCCAGAATGCCCCCCGTAAGGGACATGGCAAGTCCGGAGATGCCGCCGCCGAACACAGCGCCCAAAAAGCAGCGCAGCAGCAAAATGGCAAAGGCGTGGCGCTTTTTTAAGAGGTAAAGGGCAACCAGAGTCACAATATTGGCAAGACCCAGCTTCACTCCGGGCAGGGGGATCAGCAGCTGCAGGGGCAGAAAACGCTCCACATAGGACAGTGCCAGCGCCAGAGCGGTCATTAGGGCGCAGAGCGCCAGCTGTTTGGTTCTGGTCATGGCGCTCACCCCACTACGAAGTCCACATCGCTCTGCCCGGAGACAATGCGGATCTCCAAACCGTTGGGCAGGCAGACGATGCTTCTGCCGGTTGCATTGCTCCAGCCGCAGCCCACGCAGTCCTCTCCGGGACAGTCAGAGGCGGTTACGGCAATTTTGCCGTCTGCGACGGTGACGGTGTTGCGGTATTCGCCCTCTATAATGATCTCGCTGTCCCGATCCAAAGGCAGCCTGTGGAGCAGTTCACCTTTCAGATAAATCTCGGCATAGGCGGCATCGCCCCGGGGCAGGAAACAGAGAAAGACCAGCACAGCTGCCAGCAGCACCAGCGCCACTGCCAGAAGGTCTTCCTTGCGAAACCGCAAGCGCTTGTCCATGGCTCTGCCCCCTTTGAAATACGCATACACAGAGCCATTATACAAAAATCCCCCCTTCTTGTAAAGGGGGGAATCGCAGCTAAGAATTGGAAAAGAGGACAAAATCAGCGCAATTTTATCCAAAGGAAGGACATTTTTCGACAGCCATCACTCCGGCAGCTTATACACCTGGGAGATGATGCGGTAGGCCGGCTGGTAGGCGTTGCGGAAGCATCCACTGTGGGAGACCATGGGATAGCCTGCGGCAGCATATTCCTGAAGATAAGAGGCCAACTTTTCCGTGCCAAAGGCGAAAATACCCTCTTTACACAGAGCCTCCAGACACGACAGCTTTTTCAGGAAAGACTCCAAATTGCCCCGATGGGCTTCGGCCGAGCGGAGAAAGGCCTCCTTTAAGGGAAGTAATTCCTCCTCCCTCAGAGCAGCCAAATGTACCCGTAGGATTCCGTTGCCCAGAGCCTCGTATTTTGTGGCTGCGGCATCTTTCATCACGCTCTCATACTCCACCTGCAAATACCGCCAGAAGGCGCTTTCATCCCGTACCAGATGCCCACCGCCGAATTCGTTCTGATAGATCAGCTTCACCGCATCCACAGGCTCCATTCGGGGATAACGGGCGGCATGACAGCGCAGCACCTGCTCCAGCTCCTGCAAATCAATCTCCATAACCGAACCTCCAATCATATCTTGCCTGCCATTATAGCACAATACAAGCCCCCTGTGAACCGCAAAATCGCCAATAACTGCGGTGTCGGCAGCACCGATGGGAATTGAAATAAAGTCAAATGGATGTTTATCGGTGAGGCTAAGGACTAATAACTAAGAGCGAATAACTGAGGTATCGGCTCCGCCGATGGAATTGAAATAATCAAACAGAGGTTTATCGAACTGTATACTTCCGCCCAAAACCTCATTGCCAATAGAGGTACAGGCTACCGAAAAGCCATGTCATTGCGAGGAGGCATTTATGCCGACGTGGCAATCTGCTCTCTAAATGTTTCGAATATATGGGAATTTGG
>JAFUPG010000029.1 GCA_017481325.1 Oscillospiraceae bacterium | reverse complement strand
TTCCCCAAAAGGCCGCCGGTGCAGCTCTCCGCCGTGGCAAGGCTTGCTTTTCGCTCTGTCAGGAGGGCGATGACCTTCGCAGCCTCAATCATGATAGCGAACCTTCACCAGCTCCGTATTGGCCAGGGCTCTGTCGATCAGACTCTCGAAGTCCAGCATACGACAGGCATGATCCACCTGGCCGATGGTGGGCTTGGTCTTGGGATGTCTGGGGGTGAAGACGGTGCAGCAATCCTCATAGGGCAGGATGGAGGTCTCCATGGTACCGATCTTACGGGCGATGGTGACGATTTCTTCCTTGTCCATGCCGATCAGGGGCTGGAAGATGGGCAGATCCGTTGCCGCAGCGGTTACCGCCATGGCCTGCATGGTCTGAGAGGCGACCTGACCCAGATTCTCACCGGTGACCAGACAGCCGCAGCCGTGATCCTTGGCAATGCGCTCGGAGATCATCATCATAAAGCGGCGCATGATCAGGGTGAAATACTCCTCGGGGCAGTTGTCACGAATGGCCTCCTGGATCTCCGTGAAGCTGACGATATTGACGGTCATTCTGCCGCAGTAACGGGTCATGAGTCTTGCCAGCTCCAGCACCTTGTCCTTGGCCAGCTCACTGGTGTAGGGATAGGAGAAGAAGTGGACACACTCCAGCTCCACGCCACGCTTGGCGATCATATAGCCGGCTACGGGAGAGTCGATACCGCCGGAGAGCAGCACCATGGCTCTGCCGCCCACACCGGTGGGCAGGCCGCCAGCGCCGGGATCTGCAGGTCCATGGACATAGGCCGCACGGTCACGGACTTCCACGTAGACCGTATAGTCGGGCTTATGGACATCCACCAGCAGCTCCGGGATAGCCTCGGCAATACGGCCGCCGATGGCCTGTGACAGCTGAATGGAGTTCAGGGGGAAGCGCTTGTCAGAGCGCTTGGACTCCACCTTGAAGGAGCGTGGCATACGCAGGTCATCCCCCAGATATTCCATGGCGGTATTGAAAATGGCATCGAGCTCCTTGTCACAGGGGCGGCAGCGGCAGAGGCTGACCACGCCGAAGATATAATGGCAGGCCTCCCAGGCACCGTCCAGGTCGCAGGACTCGTTCTCCGGCTCCACATAGACCGTGGACTGGACGATCTTGACCTTAAAATCGCCGAAGGGGCGCATACGGCGGGACACATTGGTTTTTAAGCGGTTCTCAAACTGGAAGCGATTGGCGCCCTTGAGGACGATCTCGCCCAGCTTCAGTAAAAACATCTCATTCATTTTTATTCAAACTCCATTTCCTCTTGAAATTGCATATAGGTGCCGTCGGCGGCTTCTGCCAGATAGCGCAGGGTCTTCATAATATCCTCGCAGAAGTATTCCCTGTGCAGGGGAACACAGCAGGTAACCACCACAGCATTGTCGTCGTCAATATGGATATTGGCCACAGGCGCACACTTGTTCATCAGATTGACGATCTTCAGCGCCTCGGGCAGCACCTCGGGGATGATCTTCACCACTTCCGGGCAGATCAGCAGACATTTCTCCGTCTCATCGGTGGGAATGTGAACCAGTAGAGGGATCTTCTCCATGGCCTCTCCCCGATACTCCATCATCAGAATATCGGACTCGATATCCGTAAAAATCACATTGCGGCTCTGTAAATACTTGCGGAAAATCCGGTAATAGCTTTCCATATTATTCCCACATCGCTTTCTGCAGGCTGGGAGCCTCACGGTCAATGGCAGCTGCCATGATACTGAGCATCTCCATAATCTCATCACAGAAGGTATTGTCACGGATCTTCATGTCGTACTCCGCCAGAACCTCCAGATCGTTATCCAGACGGAAACGCACATAGTCGCTGCGGGAACTGGAATCATTACACTCCCCCAGACCGACCACAAAATTATCGTCATTAAAACGGGCGATCTGCATACCCAGAAGGGAGACCTTCTGGGGCTTCTCCTGATCAAAATAGACCAAAATAGGGATCTGCGCCAGATTCATGCCACGGTAGACAATGCGGACAAATTCCTCCTCCTGCACTGTATGGGAAATGCGGCGCTGCTGCAAAAAACGAATAAAGGTCTCTTCATATCTTGTCATACTTCTCTCTCCTTATGCCGGTGAATAGCGGAAATTGCGGTACTGGATCGCCTCGGCAATGTGATGGGGCTGAATATCCTCGGAGCCCTCCAAGTCCGCAATGGTACGGGCGACCTTCCGAATGCGGTCATAGCTGCGTGCGGTTAAACCCAGGGCTTCAAAAGCATCTTTCATGAGGCTCAAACAATCCTCGTTGAGCTTGCAGTGATCACGCAGCTGTGCCGTTTGCATCTGCGCATTGCAGCGGCATTTGCTCCCGGCAAAACGATACTGCTGCCGCCGTCTTGCGGCTTCCACACGCTGCTTGATGGAGGCAGAGCACTCCGACACCGCATCTCCACGAAGCTCATCAAAATTCAGGGCAGGCACTTCGATGATAATATCGATTCGATCCAACAGAGGTCCGGAAATTCTGGACAAATAGCTGGCAACAGAGGCCTGAGAGCAAGTGCAACGTCCCGAGGGATCGCCGTACCAGCCACAGCGGCAGGGGTTCATGGCGCAGACCAGCTGGAAACGGCTGGGATAACTGGCAGTGCCGCTGGCTCTGGAGATATGTACAACACCGTCCTCCAGGGGCTGTCGCATGACCTCCAGCGTTTCCTTGCGGAACTCCGGCAGCTCGTCCAAAAACAGCACACCGCTGTGGGCAATGGAGATCTCACCCGGCCTGGGATTGGAGCCGCCACCGGACATGCCCACCATGGAAATGGTATGATGGGGTGAGCGGAAGGGTCTGCGGCGGATCAAAGGCTCTTTGGGAGTCAAAAGCCCCAGTATAGAGTGAATCTGCGTTACATCCAGTGCCTCTTCCCGGGTCATATCCGGCAGAATGGAGGGCAGGCGCTTTGCCAGCATACTCTTGCCGGAGCCGGGAGGGCCTACCATCAGCACGTTATGAGAGCCGGCTGCAGCGATCTCCAGCGCTCTTTTTACATTTTCCTGTCCCTTGACATCAGAAAAGTCCGGCAGAGGCGTATCATCTTCACCGGGAATCCAGCGAGGCTCCGGCGTAATGGGCTCTGTTCCGTTCAGATGGGCGACGATCTGCCGCACATCGCTGACGGGATAAACCGTAATTTCTCCGGCCAGAGTCGCCTCTTTTGCGTTCTCTGCCGGAACATAAATCGCACGAATCCCGGCCTTTACAGCGGCAATGGCCATGGGCAGCACACCGGGAACACCACGCACCTTCCCCTCCAGGCTCAGTTCTCCCAGAAAAGCGGAACGAAGCTGGGGCAGCTTGCAGAGCTCCGCAGCGGAGAGAATACAGAGCAAAATAGGCAGGTCGTAGATCGTGCCGCTTTTTTTCGTATCGGCAGGTGCCATATTCAGCGTAATGCGGCTGACCGGAAATTTGAAGCCCGCTGTCTTAATGGCAGCTCGGACACGTTCCCTGGCCTCCTTTACAGCTGCATCGGGAAGGCCAACGATATCAAAGGCCGGCAAACCACCGGAGATAAAGCACTCTACGGAAACCGGATACCCTACGATGCCGTTCAGCCCCAGAGATTCCAGATGACTGATCATAGTCTCTTCCTCCCTACCGAATTCTGAGATTCGATAAAATCACTTCTATAATATACTTCATTTTGCCATAAATTACAATTCTTATTTCCATTTCTTGTAGCCTTTGAAAAAATTTTCTCTGAATTTCCACAAAATGTGCCATCAGGTGCGTTTTTCTGATTTACAAATCGAGAAATTAGTGCTAGAATAAACGTGTCTGCGAACAAATACTATATGGAGGTATTTTATCTTGGCAAGAAAACTGAAAACCATGGACGGCAATACCGCTGCCGCCCACGTCAGCTACGCATTTACTGAAGTAGCCGGCATCTACCCCATCACCCCCTCCAGCCCCATGGCTGACTACGTTGATCAGTGGTCTGCTCAGGGTAGGAAGAACATCTTCGGCAACCGTGTCAAGGTCGTCGAGATGCAGTCCGAAGCCGGTGCTGCCGGTACCGTTCACGGCTCTCTGGCCGCCGGTGCCCTCACCACCACCTACACCGCTTCCCAGGGTCTGCTCCTCATGATCCCCAACATGTACAAGATCGCCGGCGAGCTGCTTCCGGGCGTGTTCCACGTTTCTGCCCGTACTCTGGCTACCCACGCTCTGAACATCTTCGGTGATCACTCCGACGTCTACTCCTGCCGTCAGACCGGCTTTGCTATGCTGGCCGAGACCAACCCCCAGGAAGTCATGGATCTGGGCGCTGTCGCTCACCTGGCTGCCATTAAGGGTCGTGTTCCCTTCATTAACTTCTTCGACGGTTTCCGTACCTCCCACGAGATCCAGAAGATCGCTATCTGGGACTACGAGGACCTGAAGGAAATGACCAACATGGAGGCTGTCGCTGAGTTCCGTAAGCACTCCCTGAACCCCGAGCGTCCCGCTATGCGTGGTTCCCACGAGAACGACGACATCTTCTTCCAGCACCGTGA
>JAFUPG010000028.1 GCA_017481325.1 Oscillospiraceae bacterium | reverse complement strand
GACTTGCTTGCTGCTTTCTTTTTATACATAATGGCACCACCTTTACTGTGCCATTATATCATTTGAGATGTCCAATATTTCGGACTTATACAACATCTAGGTTCGTGCTGTTTTAAGCCGATAGCCTAAATTTCTGTTTGACGGACGAAATATTCCAAATCCGTGCCGGAGGCACACCTTCGTTATTAGTTCTTAGCTATTAGCCATTAGCTCCCGAACAGACCACCAACTTCCCGTTTGACAGGTGCCGCCGAGGGACAATGAAGGCATCGTCCTCCGACAGTACTCCCATAGGCACAGGCAACACTTTCATCCAAACCCATCAACACCCATAAGCCCGAAAGCATAAAACAGCCGCTCTCCGAATTCGGAGAGCGGCTAAAATCATCATTCGCTGCCTTAACCACCGGGGAAAATGTAGTCCCAGGGGTCAAATTCCGTAGATTCCTCGGTTTCGGGCTCGGTCTCGGCGGCGATGGGCTTGGCATCGAAGGTGATGTTCAGCCGCAGCTCCTTGCCGTCCCGGTAGAGAGTAAGGGTGGCGGTGTCGCCGGCACGGTAATTTTTCAATCCGGCGGAGAGATCCTTGTAGGCCACCAGTGCCTTGTCATCCAGCTTCAGCAGGATATCGCCCTTCTTCAGGCCGGCCTGTTCGGCAGCGCCGCCGGCCTCTACGCTTTCGATCAGAACGCCCTTGGGCACACCGAAGCGGTCAATATCGGACTGGGTGACGGTGGAGACCTTCACGCCCATATAGGCCCGGTCCAGCACCGCTCCGTTTTCACGCAGATCATTGAGGATGGCGGTGATGTCGTTGATGGGAATGGCAAAGCCAATGCCCTCGATGGTGGTGCCGCTGCCTGTAGTGCCGGAGTACTTGGCGGTGATAATGCCCACCACAGTGCCGTGCATATCAAAGAGGGGGCCGCCGGAATTGCCGGAGTTAATGGCAGCATCGATCTGCATCATGTTAATGGGCGTGCCGTCGGTGTTCACGTAGCGATCCATGGCGCTGACATAGCCCACGGTCATGGAGTAGGTCAGCTCGCCCAGGGGGTTGCCGATGGCGGCTACCTCGTCGCCCACATAAAGCAGGTCAGAATCGCCCAGTGTCACATAGGGCAGATTGCTCTCTTCGATCTTAATGAGCGCCACGTCGCTGGCGGCCTCGAAGCCCAGCACCTTGGCGTTGTACTCTCTGCCGTCGTAGAGGGTGACGGTGAGCTTTTCAGCGCCCTCCACCACATGGTAGTTGGTCAGGATCTCGCCGCTGGGGGAGATGATAAAGCCGGAGCCGGAGCTGGCGGTCTCGGAGGCCTGACCGAAGACATTATAGGTCGTGGCTTCGTTGGCGATGCCCACCACAGCATTTACGTTGTTGGCATAAACCTGCGCCGGGGTATAAAGGCCGTTGGCAGAAAGCTCCGTACCGGGCACCTGAACGGAGGGGCGGACGGTGTTGACCTCAAAGCTCTCGTCCTGCTGGTTTTCGCCGGGAACAGTGGCCTGGATCTGCGATTGTTCCTTGTCTAAAGAGCGCATGGCAAAGCCCACCAGCAGACCGCCGCAGATGCTGCCCACCAGACCGCAGCAGAGGGCAATGACGGCTACCGCCCAGCCCAGCCCCTTGCGCTTTTTCTTTTTGGGCGCATCCGGCTGCTTTGCGGGGGGAGGTGTTTGACCCTGGGGCATGCTGTAATAGGGGCGGCGATGGGGCACATAGGTGCCGGAGCTTGCTTCAGGCATCTCAGAGAGCACGGGCTCCGGCGGAACCGGGGGCTTTGCCTCGGGCATCTCGGAGATCACGGGCTCCGGCTTCACAACCGGCTCCGCCTCGGGCATCTCGGAGATCACCGACTCCGGCTTCACAACCGGCTCCGCCTCGGGCATCTCGGAGATCACGGGCTCCGGCTTCACAACCGGCGCAGCCTCCGGCATCTCGGAGATCACCGGCTCCGGCTTCACAACCGGTGCAGCCTCCGGCATTTCGGAAAGAACAGGCGCAGACTCCGGCATCTCAGAGATCACCGGCTCCTGCGGAACTGTCGCTGCAAGCAGCGCAGAGAGAGGAAGCTCTTCAGCAGGTGCTTCGGGGGAGACGGGCGCTTCGCCCTCGCCCTGCAGATCGTATTCGGGATATTCGTTCATAGGATAAACTCCTTTCGGGTATCTATGGCTCTATCATAAAGGGGGAATATGTCTAAATTATGAAGGGGAAACAAACGGATTATAAACCCTTTACATACACTGCCCATCCTGCATGATCCGCAGGATGGTCTGGTCGGTCTCCTGCATGCCCTGGGCAGCCAAAACGCCCACGTTGTAAATGGTTTCATCCACATTTTCGGCTACGATGCCCTCACCGCTCTGGAATTCCTTGTGGTGCAAATACATCCGGTAGCCCATGATGCCGGCATCCACGGCGGCGGCGATCTTGGCGGCGCAGGAGGGCTTGGCACCGTCGCAGATGGTGCCGGAGAGAATGGCTACCGCATTGACCACCGTGTGCGCCACGGCCGTGTAATCGCCGCCCAGCAGATAGCAGATGCCTGCACCGGCACCTACACCGGCAGAGATGGCGCCGCAGTAGGCGGACAGTCTGCCGATGCCGCTCTTTTGGTGGATGGTGATCAGGTCAGAGACGATCAGCGCCCGGAGCAGCTGCTCCCGGGTAGCGCCGATGTGCCTGGCATAGACCACCACAGGCATGCAGGCGGTGATGCCCTGGTTGCCGGAGCCGGAGAGGATCACCACAGGCATCTCGCAGCCGCTCATACGGGCGTCGGAGCCGGCGGCGGCATAGGCCTTGGCCTTCTGCTTAATATCATCTCCGTAATCCTCTAATAAAATACGTCCGATCTGAGCGCCCCATGCTCCTTTCAGTCCCTCTTCTGCGATGGCGGAATTTTGTTCCACCTGCCGCATCAGCAGAGGCGTCAGCTCCTCCAGGTCGGCTTCTCCGGCGAACTGAATGATCTCCGCCACATTCAGACAGCTTTTGTCGGTCAGATGCTCCTCAGAGGTGTCCACAATGGGCTGAGAGAGCAGCACCTTGCCGTCGTACTCCAGGCGCACCACGTTGGTGTGGTGGTTGGTGATGCGGACACGGGCGCTGTGATGCCGGGAATAGGCGGTGAGATCGATGTCCAGCTTACAGGGGGTCTCGGCGCAGAGCACGTCGATCTGCACCTCTTCCAAAAAGCGGTCCAGCACAGGCAGCTGTTCCGGCTGAATTCCCGCAATGACCTGCAGATCCTTTTCCGGATCACCGGCGGCCATGCCTGCGGCAATGGCGGGACGGATGCCCTTCTTGCCGCCGGTGTTGGGCACCACAACGCTCTTGACGTTCTTCAAAATATTGCCGCTGACGGCAGCGATCACCCTGACAGGGGTGTCCTGCAGCAGCGCCTGGAGCTTGGCGGCGCAGTAGGCGATGGCAATGGGCTCTGTGCAGCCGGTGGCCGGCAGCAATTCTTCCCGCAAAATGGAGATATAGTTCCGAATAGTGCTCTCTTTCAGCATGGTTCGATCTCCTTTATGTCAGATATATCTACAATTATATCAAAATTTCACGCAAATGCAAGCCTCTCTGACCCTCTTTCCTGCTACTTGACAAAGACTTTCCTGTGTAATAAAATAGAGTCATACAGATATAAGGAGGAGTATGCAATGATCTGCGGCAAATGTGGCACCAAGAGCGCCGACGAGGCGAAATTCTGCACCAACTGCGGCGAAGTTTTCGCAAAACCCAACAATCAACCGGGCGCCCCGGACCCGGCAAAGAAAAAGAAATTGAGGATCTATGCGGTGGTAGCCGTTGCGGCGGTGCTGCTGGTGGCGGTGATCATGGTACTGATCTTCAGCGGCAACGGCGCCGAGCGTGCTGCCGAGAATATGTACGATTCCCTGGTGGAGATGGATGTCAATTCCCTTATGGAAGCCCTTCCTCCGGCGGTGAGAAGCTACATGTCCGACTCCATGGATCTGGCGGACTCCACCTTTGAGGTGGTGGACTCCAAGGAACTGCCCCAGGAACGTGTGGACGAGATCGATGCCATCTACGGCATGCTCTACGACACCCCCGACGGCTACGTGGAGGAGGCTATGGTGGTCTATGTCCGTGTCACCTACCACAAGGAGAGCCTGTCCCGGGACGATATCCCCCTGACCATGATCTACGTGGAAGGCGACTGGTATCTGGACCCCGTCACCACGGAAGAGGAGATCGATGAAGCAGATTTCACCTACGACTTCTCCACATTTTTACCCTGAATATTAAGAAACTGAGGTTTTTGATCTATGGACACCAAAGTACTGGCTCAACTTTTATTTCCCAACGTGACCGATACCCCCGAGGATCTGGAGGCTCGTTATCCCCAGCGTCAGCTGCCTGAGGGCGCAGTGGTCACCCGTATGGCCCCCTCTCCCACGGGCTTTGTCCACCTGGGCAACCTGGTGCAGGGCCTGACCTCCGAGCGCATGGCGCACCAGTCCGGCGGCGTGCTCTTCCTCCGTGTGGAGGACACCGATGCCAAGCGTGAGGTTCCCGGTGCTGTGGAGGTACTCATCGACACCCTGAAGCACTACGGCATTCAGTTTGATGAGGGCGCTGTCCACGAGGGTGACAGCGGCAACTACGGCCCCTACCGCCAGCGTCAGAGAGCCGCCATCTACCATGTTTTTGCCAAAAAACTGGTGGAAGAGGGCAAGGCTTACCCTTGCTTCTGCACGGAAGAGGAGCTGGCAGCCATGCGAGAGACCCAGGAGGCCAACAAGGAGAACACCGGCTACTACGGCAAATATGCCATGTGGCGTGACCGCTCTCTGGAGGACATTCAGGCACAGCTGGATGCCGGAAATCCCTGGGTGCTGCGTTTCCGCTCCGAGGGCAACATTGCCAACCAGTTCAAGTTTGACGATCTGGTCAAGGGCAAGCTGACCATTACGGAGAACGACGTGGATCACGTGCTGCTCAAGTCCGACGGCATTCCCACCTATCACTTTGCCCACGCCGTGGACGACCACTTCATGCGCACCACCCATGTGGTACGTGGCGACGAGTGGCTGCCCACTCTGCCCTTCCACATTCAGCTCTTCAAGGCGCTGGGCTTCAAGCTGCCCAAGTACGTCCACATCGGCCCCCTGATGAAGATGGACGGCACCTCCAAGCGTAAGCTCTCCAAGCGCAAGGACCCCGAGCTGGCGCTGACCTTCTACAAGGCTGAGGGTTTCCCCGTCAAGGCAGTATATGAGTATATCATGACCATTCTCAACTCCAATTTCGAGGATTGGCGCAGAGCCGAGCCCAACGCACCTGCCCAGAATTTCAAGTTCAGCCCCAAGAAGCTGAACCCCGCCGGCAGCCTCTTCGACTATGCCAAGCTGACGGACGTGTCCAAAAATGTCATCGCCCGCATGGATGCTGAGGAGGTCTATGGCCTGCTGCTGGAGTGGACAGAGGAATTCGATCCCGATTTTGCCGCCAAGCTGAAGGAAAATCCCGACTATGCCAAGTCCATTCTGGCCATTGGCCGAGGCGGCAAGAAGCCCAGAAAGGACATGGCCATCTGGCGTGAAGCCAAGCCTTACATGGGCTTCTTCTATGACGAGTATTTTACCTTCGAGGGCTTCCCCGAGGGCTTCACTGCGGAGACCATCCGCTCTGCTTTGGAGAAGTTCCTGGCGGTCTACGACCCCACCGACGATGCCACCGCCTGGTTTGACAAGGTGAAGGCCGTGACCACCGAGATCGGCTTCGCCGCCGATATGAAGGCCTACAAGGCCGACCCCACTGCCTTCGGCGGCTCTGTGGCCGATGTATCCACCTTCCTCCGTGTGGCGGTCACCGGCAAGACCAACTCTCCCGACCTCTACACCGTCATGCAGATCCTGGGCTATGGCCGCTCTGTCGCCCGGATCCGCAAGGCCATGGAGCAGCTGTGATGCACATTGTTGATATGAGCAAGGAGCCCCGGGCGGCTCAGTTTGAATATTTCATGTCCCTGCCCAGCCCCCATGTGAATATCACCGTCAATGTGGATATCACTCACCTGCATCGGGTGGTAAAGGAACAGGGCTATCCCTTCTTCCTGAGTCTGCTGTACTGCGCCATCAACGCAGCCAATGCCGTTCCGGAATTCCGCAGACGGATCAAGGACGGCCAGGTGGTGGAGTTTGAAAACTGCCTCAGCTCCCACACCGTGGCCCTGGACAACGGCAGCTACTGCTACTGCGAGATCGATTGCAGCAAGCCCTTCGGGGAGTACCTGCCCTATGCCATGGAAAAGGTAGCCCAGGCAAAGCAAAACCCCGTACTA
Organism: Oscillospiraceae bacterium; assembly: GCA_017481325.1. Next base: position 7,777 of record JAFUPG010000028.1, on the reverse strand, counting down.
CAGGATCAGGCCGACACGGCGCAGCTGTACTTTGTCAGCAGCCTGCCCTGGCTGACCTTCACCTCTCTGCAGCATCCCACCACCGGCCCTCTGGATTGCAACCCCAGAATCACCTTCGGCAAGTATTTTGAGCAGAACGGCAAAATTCTCATGCCCCTGAATCTGGTGCTGCACCACGCCCTGGCCGACGGCATCCACATCGCCCGTTACTACGAGACCTTCGACCGCCTGGTGTCGGAGATGAAATAAAAAAAGGCTGCCATTGCGGCAGCCTTTTCCTTATGTATGACTGATTTCCAGATGGTAGCCCATGCGGCGGGCGGTGCAGATCCGAAGGTCGGAGTTGATGGACATGAGCTTTTTCCGCAGGAAGCCGATGTAGACCTCTACATGGTTCTCCACGGCGGCGCTGTCGCTGCCCCAAACCCGGTTTAAAAGCTCCTGCTTGGGCACGATCCGAGCCTTGGACTGGAGCAGAATGTGCATCACATGGAACTCACGGGAGGAGAGGCGAACGCTCTTTTTGCCGCAGAGCAGCTGACAGCTCTCCGGGTCCAGAGAGGTGTTGCCATAGCGCAGAGGCAGCGCCGAATTCTGGGTGCGGCCTTTGACACTGTGGAGATAGGCCAGCAGCTCGCTGGTCTCAAACTGACGGGGCAGGAAATACACGACACCACGTTCAATGCAGAAAACCCGGTCAGCCGCCTGAAGTCCGTCGGAGAAGACAATAATGGGAACCGCCCAACGAAGCTCCCGGAGCTGAAGGAGCAGGCCGTAATCGTCCCGGGTCAGCTCGGCAAGGATCAGATCCGGAGCCGTCCGTTCGGACAGCTCAGGCCGGGAAATGGGCGCAATTTGGGCATGATAGCCGTTTTCCTCCATCAGGTTGTGCAGTTTTGCGGCAAAGTCGTTTTTTGAGGCAAGAATCAGAATATTCATAGAAAGCGCAGACACCTCCGCATTTTTCACTGTAACTATAGTACGGAGACATCCTTAAATTAAGTTAAAAAACTGAAAAAAACTAAGGATAAATGAGGTCGGTCAAGTGAGAAAGGATGCATCGCCTGCGGCGACATGATGCATTTGCTTCGCAAATATGATGTTGTTCCCGTTGGTCGCAATGATGCGATGTTTGCCAAAAAAATAGGCGAAGCCGACATCATCAGCGTCATCATTAGTAAAACGACATCATTTGCCATAGGCAAACATCAGTGAAAAAAAGTCCCTTTTGTCACAGGACAAAAGGGACTTTTCTTCTGCGAAAGAGCAGTATAACGGTGCATACAGTAAGATAAGAAAAGCGAAAAGGTGCGTAAATTACGCAATGCTACTTTTGAGGGTTTCCCAAATTTCTTTTTCTGCTTCTTTGCCGTAGGCATAAAGAGTAACCGCAACACTCGTTCCATCTTTTAACCTTAACATATAGAAAAAGCAATCACTAGAAATAATCTTGTCACCTTTGTAAAATTTGCTTTCAACAGAATCAATATCACAAATTCTGACAACAGTTTTTTGAAAAACCGTCTTTCCATTTATTTCCGCACCTCTGGGGAAAATGACTCTATCTGTATCCATGATCAGGGTTCTACTCTTTTCGGCAAGGAAGCAACTGAAAAATATAACACCTAACAGTCCACCCATCAATATCAGACCAATGGGTAATCCGATATCTTCAACGCCTGCGAAAGCAAGGATAATACCGGTCAATAAAACGACGCCACAAACCAAAGAAACTACCATAAACGATTTTACTGCTCGAGAGGAGTATTTTTTCATTTCGTATTCTCCTTTAATGTTTTGCATGAGGCGATCAGCATCCGTCTAATTCGGCCACAAAGATTTCTGTGGTTTTTGTAGGTTGTTTCATCAATGCCTTTTGTGTTATATAACAACTGCAACCAACCTTCGGTTTCGCTACATTCCTTAAGAGCAATTTCAAATTTTGAAAGCATATCCGCTTTACTCTGCCCATAATTGGCTTCACGGATATTTGCGTAAACGCTACTGGAACTTTTGCGGATTTGGAAAAGAGTGTTAGATGATGTCTTGGTATTTTGGCAAAGCAATTCTATTTCTGTTGCAAGCTGCTCAGAATATATCAGCAAATAATTTTTCGGCATATAACCACTCCCTTCAAGAGAATTATACTATTTTTCCACAAGCAAATCAAGGCGAAGCCTTGTATATCATCAATTCCGCAGGAATTGCATATCATCAACACGCAGTGTTGCATATCATCAAGCCGCAGTTAATACAGCCTTCGGCTGATGATATGCGCCTACGGCGATGATATACACGCTGACGCGTGATGATATGCCAAGCCTGCGGCTTGGATAAAAAAAGAACGAACTTTTGTCTACCAAAAGTTCGTTCTTTTTTGGAGCGGGTGACGAGGCTCGAACTCGCTACCTCCACCTTGGCAAGGTGGCGCTCTACCGGATGAGCTACACCCGCATTTGCAGGAATTATTATACCCATACTTCCTGCATTTGTCAAGACTTTTTTCTAAAATTCTTGAAATTTTTATGAGATCGGCGCTGTGCTCTCGCTGCTGCCATCGGTTGATGGCTCGGTTTCGCTCTCCTCGCTGCCGCTCTCGGAACTGTCTGCAGCAGTTTCGGTGACAGATTCCTCCGTAGACTCCGTGCTTTCAGAGGGGGCGGTTGTGTCGTGATCATGCGCTCCGGACTCTGTACTCTCCTCCGGCTGGGTCTCATCCGTCTCGGGGACAGCCACGGCAGCGGGGTAGAGCTCTGCCTGCCAGCTGTACTCCTCCTCCAGCAGCTCCTGAGAGCTCAAAAGAAGCAGCTCCGTCTGCCCCAGCTCCATGCTTCGCAGCAGATCCACATGATAATACTTGTCGTCAAGCTGCAGCAGATTCCAGTAATGGTCAGCGCCGGCCCGACTTCCGGAGACGATCCGGCACTCCAGTCCGGCGGAGAGGCACTGGGCATAAAATACGGAGGCAAAAGAAAAACTATGGGCCTTGCCCTGGCTCAGCAGCTCATAAGCGGGCATCTGGGGGAAGCTGTCACTGGGCGCATAGGAAAAGCGAGTGCTCAAAAAGCGGCACAAAAGCTGCGCCCGCTCTCTCTCATCCTTGCCGGAGCGGACATAGGAGGAGGCGGAATTCATAATGGTCTGCACCTCGCTCTGGATCACTCGCAGCTCTTCCTTGGATACCGGGTAAGCAAAATGCAGCTCCAAAATCCGGGATGCCCCCTCCTTGGGGTAGACCTGGGCGGAAAGGGTGGGGAACACCGGCACAATACCGGGGTTGTCCAGGCAATAGCGGTAGATCAGCTGGGTGAAATCCTCCTCCTGATAGTTACGGATGCGCAAAGTCAGGGAGACATCAAAGGATTTGAGGGCCTGAAGGATCTTCTCGTTGGCGCTGCTGTTGCCGTTGACGGTGACAATGGCATCGATTTCCGCCGCGCTTCGGCGGAACACAATACTCATGGCCACCTCGCCCTCGGTCTCGTCGCCGCTGAGCTCTGCATCAATGTAGTCCACGGCGTAGGCGCCGATGGGGTCCTCCTGGGTGGCATAGCGGATGGTCTCGTCCAGATCGGCGGCGATGTCGCCGTTGTAGCGCTGCACGTAGATCAGCCCCTGTTCCGTCCAGTCACGGATAAAGGACAGCACAGCGCCACGGAGCTCCATACGCTCGGAGACTACGGGAGGTGTATTGGCGATCTCCCCCTGGGAGGAGGGGATCGAAGCCTCCACATGGGGGCTGACAGAGAGATGCTCTGACTTCAGCAGGCTGTGGCAGCCGGTAAGCCCCAGCAGCAGAGCCAGTAAAAAGGGAATGATGCGGCGCATGGGCTTACCTCCTTCCAAAAATTACAGTTCGAAGCGGTCGTAGCGTTTAAATCCGTCGCCCAAAACCTGACGGGCATCCTGCAGAATGATGAAAGCCTTGGGGTCGATCTCCATAACGATCTCCTTCAGCTGTGCCAGCTGCTTCTGCCGCACAGCAGACAGGACAATATACTTGTCCTCCCGGCGGTAAAAGCCCTGGCCACGGAGCAGGGTAGAGCCACGATCCAGCTTGGTGTCGATGGCATAGGAGATCTTCTCGTACTCATCGGAGATGATCAGAGCCACCTTGGCAAAGTCCATGCCGTAGACCACCTTGTCCAGCACCACGCTGGAGAGGTACAGGGCCAGGGCGCTGTAGAGGGTGTTGCTCAGCTGCTTGTAGACAATGCCCGTGGCAACGGCGGTACAGAGGTCGAAGACCAGAATGATCTTGCCGATGGGGAAATTGCGGAACTTCAGCTTCAGCAGACGTGCTACGATGTCAATGCCACCGGTGGAGGCACCTGCCAGGAACACCACACCCAGACCGGCGCCGATCATCACGCCGCCCAGGATCACGGCCATGAGCGGCTCTACCTCCGGCACGGGAATATAGGAGAACAGGTCGAAGAAAACAGAATTGCAGATCATGCCGAAGAGGGAGGTAAAGAAGAAATATTTACCGATCTTCTTATACCCGCCGAAGAACAGGGGCAGATTGATCACGGCGCTGAGGATACCCACAGAGAGCCAGGGCAGTTCCTTCCCGGCGGCGTTTTCCGCACCGTAGTTGATGAGCATGGCGATGCCGCTGATGCCGCCGCAGTTGAAGCCCACAGGCTCCAAAAACAGGTCAAAGCCCAGGGCAAACACGGCGCAGCCGAAAAGAATCATCAGAATGTTGCGCAATAATTCTTTCTTCGTTGACTTCATAATATCACAGCTCCATTACGATCTGTTTTTCCTCCGCATCCTCTTCCTTCAGAAGAGCGCCTGCGGCGGGCAGGGAACGGGTGCGGTAACGGGAGGCATTGACAATGCTGCTGCCGGTCAAAAGAACGGCCTTATGCACCAGCGCCTTGCGCTTCAGGCTCATAACGGCCACACCCTGGGTGCTGCGGGTGGACTTGGGTGCCAGCTGAGCGGTGGTGAAGATCAGGGCTCTGCCGTCGGTGGCATAGATGACGATCTGCTGATCCTCCTTCAGCAGGAACACCGCCTTCAGGGGGCTCTTGTCGGAGTAAGCGCCGGTGAGCTTGCGGCGGTTGGACTTGGTCCGGTAGGCAGACAGTTCTACCTTGGCCACCTTGCCGTTTTCAAAGACGAAGATCACATTGCCGCTGTAATCTCCGGGCAGGCAGACGTCAATGACATTCTCGCCCTCGTCAAAGCCCAGCTTGCCGGGGAGATAGTCGCCCAGAAGAGAGGCCTTGCTGTCGTCAAAGTCGCTGCAGCGGGCCTTGTAGACCTGGAATTTGTCGGTGAAAACCAGCAGCTCTGCGGCGTTAGAAGTCTCGGTGGAAAAGCGCAGGCTGTCGCCCTCCTTGAACTTCTGCTCGCCGGACATACGCAGAGACTGGGGCGTGATCTTCTTAAAGTAGCCCTCTTTGGAGACGAAAATGGTCACGGGGTAGTCGGGCACAGCCTCCTCCTCGTCCTCGTCTTCCACATCACCGCCGTAGAGAATGCCGGTCTTGCGCTCCTTGCCGTACTTGTCGGCAATGGCATCCAGCTCCTTGACGATGATGTTCAGGATCTTTTTGCGGCTCTTTAGGAGGGAGTCCAGTTCCCCGAGCTCCTTCTCCAGCTCGTCCACCTCGGCGGTACGCTTGAGGATGTACTCCTTGTTGATGTTGCGCAGCTTGATCTCGGCCACGAATTCCGCCTGGATCTTGTCGATGCCGAAACCGATCATCAGATTGGGGATGACCTCCGCATCGGACTCCGTCTCACGGATGATACGAATGGCCTTGTCAATGTCTAAGAGGATACGCTTCAAACCCTTGAGCAGGTGCAGCTTCTCTTCCTTCTTCTGCTTCTGGAAGTAGACTCTGCGGCGGACGCAGTCCGTGCGCCATGCCGTCCACTCCTCCATGATCTCGTACACGCCCAGCACACGGGGCATGCCGGCGATCAGCAGGTTGAAGTTGCAGCCGAAGGAGTCCTGCAGGGGGGTGCTGCGCAGCAGCTTCTGCATCAGCTTCTCAGGATCTACCCCACGCTTCAGGTCAATGGCCAGCTTCAGACCGCTGAGGTCGGTCTCGTCACGCATATCGGAGATCTCACGGAGCTTGCCTGCCTTGATCAGCTCCGAGACCTTGTCAATAATGGCCTCGGTGGTGGTGGTATAGGGAATCTCGTAGATCTCAATGAGGTTGCCCTCTTTCACATAGCGCCAGCGGGCACGGATCTTGATGCTGCCACGGCCGGTGCGGTAGACCTCCTCCATCTCCTGGGGACTGGTGAGGATCTCGCCGCCGGTGGAGAAATCGGGGCCGGGCATGTACTCCATAATGTCGCACTCCGGGTCTTTGATCCGGGCGGCGGTGGCCTTGCAGACCTCTCTTAGGTTAAAGGAGCAGATATTGCTGGCCATGCCCACGGCAATGCCCATGTTGGCGGAGGCCAGCACATTGGGGAAGGCGGTGGGAAGTAAGGTGGGCTCCAGCATGGTGGCATCGTAGTTATCCACGAAATCCACGGTTTCGGCGTCGATATCCCGGAAAATCTCGGCGCAGATGGGCGCCAGCTTGGCCTCGGTGTAACGGGAGGCGGCGTAGGCCATATCTCTGGAGTAGACCTTGCCGAAGTTACCCTTGGACTCCACGAAGGGGGTCAAAAGTGCCTCGTTACCACGGCTCAGACGCACCATAGTCTCATAAATGGCGGCATCGCCGTGGGGGTTCAGGCGCATGGTCTGACCCACAATATTGGCGGACTTGGTGAGGCCGCCGTTTAGAAGCCCCATTTTGTACATGGTGTACAGGAGCTTGCGGTGGGAGGGCTTAAAGCCGTCGATCTCAGGGATGGCACGGGAGACGATGACGCTCATGGCGTAGGGCATATAGTTCAGGGTCAGAGTATCCGTAATGGGCTGCTCCAAAACCTCCGCCCGAAGCCCCTCCACCCGAGAGGTGTCGATTTCCTTCTTAATGACTGGTTCTTTTTTCTTCTTGGCCATAAAATTCTTCCATTTCCGAAATGAAATAGTATAGGCGGAAGGACTAACAGCTAATAACTAATAGTGAATAGCTGAGGCATGCCTTCGGCATGGAATAAAAATACTATTCCGTTCCTTTTGCTGTATTCAACGTTGCGATAAGCATTTTCTTTAGTGCGTTTACCTGGGTTTTGATTGGCGAGAATAGCGGATCGAAGTAGCCTGTCCGCTCTAAAACGATCAGCCAATAATCGGTTTCGGAAGCTTCCTTCAGTGCAATTTGCATTTTGTTGATAAAGTCAGCCTTGCTTGCGGCATAGTAGGCTTCGTGAATATTTGCACCAATACTGGTCGAACTGCGCAGGAACTGCTTCGACATAATGTGTTCCTTTTTTTCATAAACCAGCCACTTATAGAGAGAAACTGCTTGGACTGATAGTTCGATGGATGCTGCAGAGAGCGCACTGGAAGTCCCCATATCCAATACTCCTTTTTATTCCGTCCGCTTGCGGACACCTTAGTTTTTAGTTTTTAGTTATTAGCCCTTAGCTATCTTACGAAATATCCGCCAGATCCAAATACTGGCTGCCGTTTTCCGCAATGTATTCTTTTCTGCCGGTGAGGTTGTCGCCTAAGAGCAGGTCGAAGTAAATGGAGGTTTTTTCCGCATCTTCGGGCATGACCTTGATGAGCCGACGGGTCTCGGGGTTCATGGTGGTCATCCACATCATGGCAGGCTCGTTCTCGCCAAGACCCTTGCTACGGGCGATGGTGTGTTTTCTGCTGCCGATTTCTTTCAGAATATCCGCT
>JAFUPG010000027.1 GCA_017481325.1 Oscillospiraceae bacterium | reverse complement strand
TGGGAATTTGGTGCAAAACGGAGGCTTTAAGAATACAGATTGCACCCGCAAGGGGTACAACCCATCTGTAGCGCTCCTTCGTCGCTGACAGCTGCGCAGCCACGTCGCTTCCTCCCATGAGATTGCCACGGCTCCCGTGAGGAGCCTCGCAATGACATTGCGTGATTTGAAGCCTTACTCATAGCCCGAAATCCTTTCTAATATGGAAGGCTTTGGCTGCTGCAAACAGTTCGACAAATTTCTGTTTGACGGGCTAACTATTCCAAATCCGTGCCGAAGGCACACCTCAGTTTTTAGTCCTTAGCCCTTAGTTATTAGTTCCTAAACAGGCCGTCAAATTTCTGTTTGATCTCCTGTTTGCAGGACATTTTTGCGCTAATGATCATTTCATAAATCCCTTTGGGCTAAATATGTGCAGTCTACATAATATTATTACGGTTAATCAAAAAGGTCTGCTTGTGCTACAAAATAGATACTACTTGACAACTGTCTCATTGCCTTGTATACTACAGAAAAGGAGGTTTTGCCCATGAAGCGAGTATTCTGCCTGATGATCCTTTTGCTGCTCCTGCTGTCGCTGAGTGGCTGCGCTACCACCCAGCTTGAAGCCGGGGCTGCGGTGGAGCTGCATTTTGTCTACGGGGACAAAGAGATCCATGCCACCTTGACACCGGAAGAGGCGGCGCAGGTCATTGAGATCCTGGACGGCAGAACCTACAACAGCATTTGGGACCGTACCCCCTCCTGCGGCTTTGACGCGAACATCCGCCTGACCGTCAATGGCTACAGCTACGCCATCGCCTGTGACACCTGCAGATTTGTTCAGGATCTGAACAATCTCCGCTATTTCAGCGTCAGCCAAGAGGGAATTGACTATATCCATGCCCTTTTTGAGACTTACGGAGGTCATTTCCCCTGCGTTTGAGGAGAAAACTATGGGAATTTTCAACTTTTTCAAAAAACCAAAAATGGATGCCAAGCTCCGTGAGGCCATGGAGCGGGAGCGGCAGCGTCAGGCGCAATATCTGCTTATGACCGCCGAAGCGCTGTCCCGGCTGCCGGATCCCGAGCTGGTCTACGCTGCCTTTCTTCGGATTCAGCAGCAGATGAAGGCCGGCAAGGCCACCACCCTGTCCGATGAGCAGTGCGCTGTGTATGTGCTGTTTGAGCTGGATTCGGAGGTCAATAACGGCGGTTTGTGCCAGTTTTTTGCCAATTCCAGCCGCAGAGTGGCGCCTTTGGTCAGCCAAAGTCTGGCCTGGGTGGGCGCGGAAGCTCATCGAGCACTCTATGACGGCTTCCTGGAGAAAAACGGGATCGATGCCATGGATCTGCGGTCGTTCCAAAGCGAAACCGTGGAGCAGTTTCTGGATCAGTACAAGCGCTACCCTTTCCGGGAGTTTGACAGCGCCTACTACGACCTGCCGCCGCTGCAAGATTACCTTGCACCCTTCATTCGGAAGAACATCGCTCTGTTCTAAAAAAGGTGTAATATGATGACTTATAGCATTGACGAAATATATCACCTGTTCCTGTGGGATCATCAATTATCCAATGAAGAGAATGAAAACAAGGCACAAAAGGGAATTGAGGCAGCCAAGCAAATTCAAAACCTGTTTCCCTTTATGCAGCCGATCGTCGTTCCCCCCGAAAAAAGCAAATCAGTCTGGGAGCCCTGTGCCAAAGTGGTCGCAATGCGAAGCGACGAAGAACTCCGGCCTTTTATCTTCAAGCTTTTGGAATGGATCGAAGATCCGAGCTGGCCCGGTGCCCTCATCATTTATGAAAGACTGACCCAAATGCCTTATGCGGCCATTGAGCCTGCTCTGCAATTCTCCCGAAACAAAGCACTACAAACGGACAATATCGGTTGGCTGGTAATGCTGGATGATTTGAGTATTGATTTGATCAATGGGCAAAACAGCTGGACGCTTTGAAATTTCCTTTGATCCGGATAGAAAAGGCTTGGCCGTTTTCGGCCAAGCCTTTTTCGTTAAAATAATGTGGTGATCCAATAGATCAACCCGTAAATTACGCTGGCGGATACGCCATAGACGATCACGGGGCCGGCGATGGTGAACATTTTGGCGCAGGTGCCCAGGATGATGCCCTCGGAGCGGAATTCCACCGCCGGGGCGACCACGGAGTTGGCGAAGCCGGTGATGGGCACCAGCGTTCCGGCTCCGGCGAATTTGGCGATGTCGTCGTAGACGGCGAAGCCCGTCAGCACCGCCGAAAAGAAGATCAGACAGACCGAGACCGCCGTACCGCTCAGCTCCCGATCCAGCCCCAGGGCCTGAAATCCGTTCATCAGCAGCTGTCCCAGAAGACAGATGCTGCCGCCCACCCAAAAGGCGTTGAGGCAATTTTTCGGGGTCTTGCTTTTGGGTGCGAGGGACTGCACCAGTTGGCTGTATTCCGCTTTGCTCATTTCCATGGGAGAAAACCTCCTTTTTCCGTAGCTTTCCCCGTGAAGCGGCGGCTATGCAAGAAATCTCCTTGACTTTCCGGCGGCAGATTGTTACAATATAGGCCGAATTTGCAAGGTTTTTCGGAGGAAATCACAGATGAAAGAGATGTATGCCCGTCTGGGTGTCAACGAAAAAATATACAATTACGGTGAGGAAGTGCTGGAGAGCCTGAAGGAGCGCTTTGCCGCCATCGATGCGGTAGCCGAGTACAATCAGGGCAAGGTGCTATCTGCCATGCAGAAGAACCGTGTGGCGGCCAACTGCTTTGCCGCTACCACGGGCTACGGCTATGACGACGTGGGCAGAGATAATCTGGAGCGGGTCTATTCCGACACCTTCCACACCGAGGCCGCTCTGGTGCGCCCTCAGATCACCTGCGGCACCCATGCCCTGACCGTGGCGCTGTCCGCCAATTTGCTGCCCGGGGACGAGCTGCTCTCTCCCGTGGGCGCTCCTTATGACACCTTAGAGGAAGTGATCGGCATCCGTGACTCCGTCTGCTCCCTGAAGGAGTACGGTGTTTCCTACCGTCAGGCCGACTTGACCGCCGACGGCTCCATTGACTATGCTGCCATCCGTGCCTGCGTCAACGAGAAGACCAAAATGGCCACCATCCAGCGCAGCAAGGGCTATGCCACCCGTCCCACCTTCTCCGTCAAGCAGATCGGGGAGCTGATCGCCTTTTTGAAGGAGCTGAAGCCGGACATCATCTGCATGGTGGATAACTGCTACGGCGAATTCGTGGAGACCATAGAGCCCTCGGACGTAGGCGCTGATCTGGTGGTAGGAAGTCTCATCAAGAACCCCGGCGGCGGCCTTGCTCCCATCGGCGGCTATATCTGCGGCAAAAAGCAGTACGTGGAGCGCTGTGCCTACCGGCTCTCCGCCCCCGGTCTGGGGCAGGAGGTTGGCGCCAACCTGGGTCTGATGCCCAGCTTCTACCAGGGCTTCTTCCTGGCACCCACGGTGGTGGCCTCCGCTCTGAAGGGTGCGGTTTTCGCTGCCAATCTCTATGAGCGCCTGGGCTTCCCTGTGATCCCCAACAGCAGCGAGAGCCGCCACGATATCATCCAGGCGGTGGAGCTGGGCAGCCGTGAGGCCATGGTGGCCTTCTGCAAGGGCATCCAGATGGCAGCGCCGGTGGACAGCTATGTAGATCCTCTGCCCTGGGCCATGCCCGGTTACGAGGACGAGGTCATTATGGCAGCCGGTGCCTTTGTCCAGGGCAGCTCCATTGAGCTCTCCGCCGACGGCCCCATCCGCCCCCCCTATGCGGTCTATTTCCAGGGTGGCCTCACCTGGTACCATGCCAAGCTGGGCATCCTGCTGAGCCTGCAGAAGCTGTACGAAGCAGGTCTGGCTACCCTGTAAAAATCTCAAAAGCCGCATTGACTTATGCTCTGATGCGTGCTATAATAAACAAAATCTTAAAAATTCGGAGGTTTCAAGCTATGACCATCAAGACCCTGGAAACGAAGAATCTCTGCGAGAGCGCCAAGAAGGGCGGCTGCGGCGAGTGCCAGACCTCTTGCCAGTCCGCCTGCAAGACCAGCTGCGGCATTGCCAATCAGCAGTGCGAGAACAAGCAGGAGAAGTAATCACCGAAAATGCCGCCTGCAAAGGCGGCATTTTTTGTGCCTGAAAGGAAGAGAGAAACTATGATCCATCGTTATCAACTGGGCGGTCTGAACATCGTCCTGGATATATTCTCCGGCTCTGTCCACGTGGTGGACGAGGTGGCCTATGACATGATCGGCCTCTACCAGGAGCTGGAGCGTGAAGAACTGCTGAACACCCTCACTGAGCGCTACCCCCGGACCTCCCGTGCGGAGCTGGAGGAGGGCTATGAGCAGATCGGCCAGCTGAAGGCCGCCGGCAAGCTCTTCACCCCCGACACCTTCGCCCCCATGGCAGGCCGGCTGAAGGAAAAGACCTCCGGCGTGGTCAAGGCCCTGTGCCTCCATGTGGCTCACAGCTGCAACCTGAACTGTTCCTACTGCTTCGCCAGCCAGGGCAGATACCAGGGCAAGAGCGCCCTCATGTCCTTTGAGGTGGGCAAGCAGGCTCTGGACTTCCTCATGGAGAACTCCCACGGCCGCCGCAACCTGGAAGTGGACTTCTTCGGCGGCGAGCCCCTGATGAATTTTGACGTGGTGAAGCAGCTGGTGGCCTATGCCCGCAGCCGTGAAAAGGAAATGGGCAAGAATTTCCGCTTCAACCTGACCACCAACGGCGTTCTGATCGACGAGGATGTCATCGACTTTGCCAACCGTGAGATGAGCAATGTGGTGCTGAGTCTGGACGGCCGCAAGGAGGTTCACTACCGCTACCGTGTGGACTATGCCGGCAATGGCAGCTGGGAGAAGATCGTGCACAAGTTCCAACAGCTGGTCAAGGCCCGT
>JAFUPG010000026.1 GCA_017481325.1 Oscillospiraceae bacterium | reverse complement strand
TGGTTGGCGGTTCGTCCCTATATCGAGCGTCTTTTCAAGTCGTCGCTTCCTCCCATGAGATTGCCACGGCTCCCGTGGGGAGCCTCGCAATGACATAGCGGAATATGAAACCTTGCTCATAGGCTGAAAATCATCCTAATACGGGAGGCTTTGGCTGCAGTAAACTGCCCGACAAAGTACTGTTTGACGGAACAAATATTCAAAATCCGTGCCGCAGGCACACCTCAGTTTTTAGTCCTTAGCTCTTAGTTGTTAGTTCCTAAACAGACCGACAAAGTACTGTTTGACAGGCTAAATATTCAAAATCCGTGCCGAAGGCACACCTCAGTTTTTAGCCCTTAGCTGTTAGTTATTAGTTAATAAACAGCCCGACAAAATCCTGTTTGACGGTGGTTTTGTGGCACAGACAAAAATCGGATCGGAGCTGCTTCTCCGATCCGAATTCTTATGATCTTACCATTTTTCCTCAGGTAAGGCTCGCAGGATGTCCCGGGTCTGGTCGGCGTTTCGCAGGATCTCCGCCTTCAGCTCCATGGTCGTGCCGAATTTCCGCTCGGGGCGCAGGTAGTCATAGAGCCACAGCTGCAGCTCCCGTCCGTAGAGATCGCCGTTGTAGTCCAGCAACCAGGGCTCTACGGTGATATTCTCGCCGCCGAAGGTAGGACGGCAGCCGATGTTCACTACAGCGGCATAGACCTTCCCCTCCACCAGGGCACGGGCGGCATAGACGCCGTTTTTGGGCAGCAGAATGCCTTTGCTATGCTGCAGATTGGCCGTAGGTACGCCCAAAGTCCTGCCTACCTTTCTGCCGTCCACCACCTTGCCGGTGAGCAGGTGGCCGTGGCCCAGAAAGCGTACCGCCGCAGCGGTCTGCCCCTCCAACAGGAGGGAGCGAATGTGGGTGGAGGAGACGGTAATGCCCTCCAGCTCGATGCGGTCGATGCAGTCAAAGCCAAGACCCTCTTTCCGGCAGAAGTCTGCCAGCTTTTGGGGGTTGCCCTCGCCGTTTCTGCCGAAGCGGAAGTCGTGGCCGCAGATGATATGGGCGGCGCCGAAGTCCCGGCGAATTTGTTGGGCGAAGTCCTCCCAGGAGAGGGCACGCATTTTTTCGTCAAAGGGCAGAATCAGCACCTGATCCATGCCGTAGAGGCGCTGCATCAGCTGCTTCCGCTCCGCTGCGGTGTTCAGCAGCAGAGGCGACGCACCACGTAAAACAGCCGCCGGATGGCGGTCAAAGGTCAGGCAGGCCGCCTGCAGACCCTGTTCATCGGCACGCTGCCGTGCCATGCGCAGCAGTCCCCCATGCCCCAAATGCACCCCGTCAAAAAATCCCAGGGCGATTACACAGTGTTTCATAAATGATTCCTCTAAATAATGCACCGATAAACGGAAATTTACCGTGAACTCAAACTTCAAAAAAGCTCTTGATGGGCTGCAGCTTCTCGGCTTTTTGCTCTGCCAGAGCCAGGAATTCCCCTTCTCGGCTGTAGAGGCGGTATTTGCCCTCGGCCTTGCCGTAGAGGGTGAAGCCGGCGCCGTTGCGGATGCATTTTTCCTGCGCTGCCGTCAGGGTCAGGTCGGGATAGGCCAGAAACAGGCTGTCCACCGGCAGCAGAAGGGCTTCCGGAGCCTCGCAGGAGAGCAGCTCCTCCATAGTGTGGCTCTGCTCTGCGGTGTAGGCTCCGGCCTGCACCCGTCGCAGGGCGGACATACAGCCGCCGCAGCCTAAAAATGCCCCGATATCATGGCAGAGAGTGCGCACATAAGTGCCCTTGGAGCAGTGGATCTCCAGGGTGGCCTCGTTTTCTTTAAAAGCCAGCAGCTTCAGAGAGAAAACCGTGATGCGCCGTGCCTTTCGCTCCACCTCCTGCCCCTTGCGGGCCAGTTCGTAGAGCTTCTTGCCCCCCACCTTAATGGCGGAGTACATGGGTGGGATCTGCTCAAGCTCCCCCACGAAGTGGGATAGAGCAGCCTCCAACTCCTCACGGCTGATGGCACAGGGGGTTTCCTCTAAAACATTGCCCGTGGTGTCCTGGGTGTCTGTGACCATGCCCAGGCGCAGACCTGCCACATAGGTCTTGTCGGCGTGTTCAAAGAACTCCACCGCCCGGGTGGCTCTGCCGAAAAACAGGGGCAGTACCCCCGTGGCCATGGGGTCTAAGGTGCCGCCGTGACCGGCTCGGCGCTCATGGAAGGCTCCACGGAGCTTGCTGACCACGTCCTGGCTGGTCCAATCCGCAGGCTTGTCTACGATCAAAATGCCGTTTGCCATTACAGCGTTACCCCGCAGCTCTCGATGGCCTTCAGCACAGCGGCCTTGGCCTCCTCTAAAGTGCCTTTCACCGTGGCTCCGGCCGCTGCCTTGTGGCCGCCGCCCCCCAGAAGGGCGCAAATGGCGCAGGCATCATAATTGGGAGAGGTACGGACGGAGAGTTTTGCTCCCTCAGGCTCACGGCGCAGCATCACGCCGATCTCCACACCGGCAATTTCACGGCAGAAGCCGGAAATGTCGTCGATGTCATCCTCGGTGATGCCCAGATCCCGGCGCATCTCATCGGTAATGGCGCTGATGGCCACCTTTCCCTTGGCGAAAAATTCCGTATTTTGGGTCAGTTGCGCCTCTAACTGCAGCCTTGCCATGCGCTTGGTCATGAACATGACACGGTTGATGGAGAAGGTGTCCGCACCCCAATCCTTGCAGATGGCGGCGGTACGGAGGGTGTTGGCGGTGACATTGCTGTAGCGGAAGCAGCCCGTATCGGTGGAGACCGCCAGATAGATGGCCTCGGCGATTTTGGCATCGGGCGAAACACCCAGCAGCTGCAGCAGCTCCAGGATGATCTCGCCGCAGGCGGCGGCAGAGGCATCCACATAGCCCTCAGCGGCAAAGCCGGTGTTGCTGCCGTGGTGGTCGATGAGCAGCTCGATGGGCTGCCCCTCGTAGCCCAACAGGAACATGGTCTCCGCTGCCACATCCACGCTGATCATATGGCCGCTCAGCTGCTGTGCAGTAAGCCCTTGGAGATAGGGGCGGTATTTCTCCGTAAACTGGGGATTTTCCAGAACAGAAGCGGTTTTGCCCAGCTGCCGCAGGCCACGGCACAGGGCAGCAGCGCAGCCGATGGTATCTCCATCGGGGCGGCGGTGGGTC
This sequence comes from Oscillospiraceae bacterium, assembly GCA_017481325.1. The sequence goes on along the minus strand of JAFUPG010000026.1, from coordinate 5,345 downwards.
AGGATGGTAAAATCATCCCGTTCCTGCAGCCAAAGGGCGATCTCAGACAGACTCCGCTGCTTCATCGTCATCCTCCGGGATATCCAGCTTGGAGAGGATATCCAGAATGTGGGCGCCGTGTGTGATGGAGTCGTCGGCCTGCCACTGCAGCTCCGGGGTGTAGCGCAGGTTCAGGCTTCTGCCCAGCTCCCGGCGCAGGTAGCCGCTGCAGGATTTGAGACCGGCCAGGGTCTCCTTGGTATATTCCTTATCCAGCAGAGACACATAGACCTTGCAGTAGCGCAGGTCGGGGGTGGTCTCCACACGGGTCAAAGACAGCAGGGTCTTGTGGACACGGGGATCCTTGACCTCACGCAGCAGCTCCGAAAGCTCCCGCTGGATCTCTTCATTGATGCGTCCAATACGGTTGGATGCCATTGGTATTCCTCCTTCTTGAAAAAAACGGGAGCGGCTCTGCCCCTCCCGCTTTTTTAGCTAATAACGAATAGTGAATAGTGAATAGCTGAGGTATGGGCTACGCCCATGGATTTTGAACTATACGCAGCGAAAGCCGCAAATCATGGCGAAGCCAATTCATGCGGTGAAAACCGCAATTCATGCCGAAGGCAATTCATTTTTATCTTGGGATCTCCTCCATGACGAAGCACTCGAAGATGTCGCCTTCCTTGATGTCGTTGAACTTCTCGATGGACATGCCGCACTCGTAGTTGGAGGCGACCTCCTTCACGGAGTCCTTAAATCTCTGCAGGGAGCCCACGTTGCCCTCGTAGATGACGATGTTGTCACGGAGCACACGAACCTGGGCATCACGGGTGACCTTGCCGTCCTTGACGTAGCAGCCGGCGATGGTGCCGATGGCAGAGACCTTATAGGTCATACGCACCTCGGCGTGACCCAGAATAGCCTCACGGAACTTGGGTGCCAGCATGCCCTTCATGGCGGTCTCGATCTCCTCGATGGCGTCATAAATGACACGGTACATCCGCATATCCACCTTGCTGCGCTGGGCAGAGGCGGCGGCTGCGGCATCGGGACGGACGTTGAAGCCAACGATAATGGCATTGGCGGTGGAGGCCAGCAGGATATCGGACTCGTTGATAGCGCCGACGGCGGCATGGATCACACGGACACGAACCTCGTCGTTGCTGATCTTTTCCAGATTGGCCTTGATGGCCTCGGCAGAGCCCTGAACGTCTGCCTTGACGATCAGGTTCAGCTCCTTCATCTCGCCCTCCTGCATCTTGGCAAAGAGGTTATCCAGAGTGACCTTGTTGTTGAGCTTGGCAAGAGCGTCCGTCTCGGCCTGCTTGCGCTGCTCCACCAGCTGACGTGCCATGCGCTCGTCGGCAACGGCGTTGAACTCATCGCCGGGAGAGGGAGTCTCGGCCAGGCCGGTGATCTCCACGGGGATGGAGGGGCCGGCATCGGTAATGGTTCTGCCCTTATCGTCGGTCATCACACGGACACGGCCTACGGCGGTACCGGCGATGATCAGGTCGCCCTTGTGGAGGGTGCCGTTCTGCACCAGCAGGGTGGCGATGGGGCCACGGTTCTTATCCAGACGGGCCTCGATGACCGTACCCTTGGCGGCACGGTTGGGATTGGCCTTCAGCTCGGAGAGCTCGGCGGTCATAATGACGGTCTCCAGCAGGTCGTCGATGCCCATGCCGGTCTTGGCAGAGATGCGGCAGACTTCCGTATCGCCGCCCCACTCGGAGGGCACCAGCTCATGCTCGGTGAGCTGGGTCAGAATGCGGTCGGGGTTGGCGCCGGGCTTATCCATCTTGTTGACGGCAACGATGATGGGGATCTTGGCAGCACGGGCATGGTTAATGGCCTCAATGGTCTGGGGCATGATGCCGTCATCGGCAGCAACCACCAGAATGGCGATGTCGGTACACATAGCGCCACGGGCACGCATGGAGGTAAAGGCAGCATGGCCGGGGGTATCCAGGAAGGTCATGGGGTTTCCATTGATCTGGACGGTATAAGCGCCGATGTGCTGGGTGATGCCACCGGCCTCGCCGGAGACAACGTTGGTCTTACGGACAGCGTCCAGCAGGCTGGTCTTGCCATGGTCAACGTGACCCATGACGACCACAACGGGGCTTCTGCCCACCAGCTCCTCGGCGGTATCCTGATGGTCGTCAATGAGGCGCTCTTCGATGGTGACAATGACTTCCTTCTCCACACGGCAGCCCAGCTCGGTGGCTACGAACTCAGCGGTATCGTAGTCGATGTTCTGGTTGATGGAGGCGAAGACACCGTTCTTCATGAGAACCTTGATGACCTCGGTGGCGGTCTTCTTCATACGGGAGGCCAGCTCGCCTACGGTGATCTCGTCGGGGATCTTCACGGTGAGGGGGGTCTTCTTGGCGATCTCCAGCTGGAGACGGCGCATCTTCTCCTGCTCCTCGTTGCGGCGCTTGTTGCCGGGGCCGACCTTCTTGCCCTTGTCCTTCTGCTTATTCTTGTTGACGATCTTCTGCTTGCCGCCGGCATAGTTCTGCACACGCTCGGATACCAGGGCATCCACACGGTCGTCAAAACGGTCGGCATTGACGGTGACCGCCTTGGTGTCAACCACACGGCGTTCCCGCTTGCGCTGCTCCTCCTTGGGCTTCTCGGGCTTGGCCTCGGGCGCCTTGGGGGCTTCTTTTCCGGCCTCTGCCTTGGCTTCGGGAGCCTTGGGCGCTACTGCCTTGGCCTCGGGAGCCTTGGGCGCTTCTTTTCCTGCTTCAGCCTTGAGAGCCGGTGCCGTGGCAAAGACCTGGGCAATGGACTCGATCTGATTCTTCTGGGTGATGTGGTCAAAAATCACATTCAGCTGCTCCTCGGTGAGCACCAGAGAATTGCTCTTGGGCTTCTCATAATACAGACCCATGATCTCCATGATCGCCTTGGGGGTCATGCCGAAATCTGCGGCCACTTCCTTGATTCGATACTTCACTAAACTCATATAGCCACCTCCGTGTTACTTTTTCCCGTGACGGACATTGTAGCGATGCGCCTTTTCCTCAGCACGGCGTTTTTCCACCCGCTGGACACGCACATCCAAGTCCTGCAAAAGCTGTGCATATTTTTCCTCGTCGCCCAGGGTTTTGACGACGGCCTGTGCCAGACGGACATCCGTAATGGCACAAATGGCACAGCTGGTTGTTCCCAGAGCTGTTCCCAGCTCATCCTTGGTGAAGGAGAGGGTGATCAGAGGCTGGGGCGTGCCTGCCACAAAGCTCTTGGCTCTGCGCAGGGTGTGTCCGCCGGCATCGCTGGCCAAAATCACCAGACGGCCTCTGCCTGCTCTCGTTACCGCTCCCACCGTCTCCTCGCCGTAGACGACATTGCCGCCCTTACGGGAGATGGAAAGGAGTCCTAAGGTTTTATTCTGTTCCATGCTCCGCCTCCATTTGACTCAGCAGAGCATCATAGATCTCCTGAGGTATTTGGGTGTCAAAGGCACGGGACAGCGCCTTTGACTTGATGGCCTTTTTCAGGCAGTCGGTGTTGGGGCAGACATAGGCACCCCGGCCGGAGGCCTTGCCACGCAGATCCAGAGAGATTTCGCCCTCTTTGGAACGCACCACACGCAACAGTTCTTTTTTCGGTTTCATTTCCCGGCAGCCCAGACACTGGCGCAGGGGAATTTTCTTGGGCATGGTCGCTGACCCCCTTAACAAAATAATGAATTGCCTTCGGCATGATTTGCAGCTTTCGCTGCATTCCTGATTTATTCTTCTACAGCCTCTTCGGCCTGGGAAGCGGGCTTGATGTCGATCTTGCAGCCGGTGAGACGGGCGGCCAGACGGGCATTCTGACCCTCCTTGCCGATGGCAAGGGACAGCTGGTCGTCGGGTACGATCACACGGCAGGCCTTCGGGCCGGTGAGCTGGGTCACAGAGATCACATCTGCGGGGGACAGAGCAGAGGCCACAAACTGGCAGATATCCTCGGAGAAGACCACGATATCCATCTTCTCGCCCTGGAGCTCCTCTACCACAGCGCCCACTCTGGCGCCACGAGCGCCTACGCAGGCACCCACGGGATCGATGTTCTCCTCGGTGGCACGGACGGCCAGCTTGGTACGGGAACCGGGCTCACGGGCAATGGAGCAGATCTCCACAGCGCCGGACTCGATCTCGGGCACTTCCAGCTCGAACAGGCGCTTGACCAGCGCCGGATGGGTACGGGAGACGTGAACCTGCGGGCCACGGTTGTTGCGGCGAACCTCCAGCACGTACACACGGATCATGTCGCCCTCGGTGAAATGCTCGGTCTTTACCTGCTCGCCAACGGGCAGGAGGGCGTCGGTCTTGTCGGTACCCTGGCCGATGCGGACGGTAATATCCCCGGAGGGTTCCATGCGCAGGACAGTACCGGTGAGGATCTCATGCTCCTTGGAGGAGAAGTTCTCAAATACCATGCCACGCTCTGCCTCACGGATGCCCTGAATAATGACCTGCTTGGCGGTCTGGGCGGCGATGCGGCCGAAGGCCTTGGTCTGGATCTCTACGTCCACCAGGTCACCGATCTGTGCCTTCTTGCTGATCTTCTTGGCGGCGTCCAGGGTGATCTCGGTGGCGGGGGAGATGACCTCGTCCACAACTTCCTTCTGGGCGTACATACGCATGGTCTTCTCGTTCAGCTCCACGCAGACATTGTCGGTGTAGCCGTCCTTGTCCTTCTTATAAGCGGCCACCAGCGCCTGGGTGATGCGGTCGACCATATACTGCACGGGGATGCCACGCTCCTTCTCCAGCTGGCGCAGAGCGGCAAAGATCTCAGTGTTCATCATAATTAACTCCTTATATAAATATATGTCTTAAAATTCCACACGCAGGCGAACCAGAGCGACCTCGGCCTTTTCAAAGCGCAGCTCCCGGCTGCCCTCGGTGATGATCACATCGCCCTGTTCATAACCGGCCAGATTGCCGGCGAATTCCTTGCGGCCCTCCTTGGGACGGTAGAGCTTCACCAGCACCGCAGCGCCCATAAACTGCTCAAAATCTCCGGGGCGCTTCAGCACACGCTCCAGCCCGGCGGAGCAGACCTCAAAACGGTAGCTCTCGGGGATGGGGTCCTTCTCGTCCAGCACGGGGTCCACCGCACGGGAGACTGCTTCGCAGTCGTTGATGTCCACGCCGCCCTCCTTGTCAATGTAAAGGCGGAGGAACCACTCGCCGCCCTCCCGGACGTATTCCACATCCCAGAGGCTGCAGCCGCATTCCTTGACCAGGGGCTCGGAAAAAGCCCAAACCTGTTCGGTAATTTTCATAACACACCTCGTATCTCATGAAGAAAGAGAGGGGCGAACCCCTCTCTTTAGTAAAGTATACTATAGATTACCC
>JAFUPG010000025.1 GCA_017481325.1 Oscillospiraceae bacterium | reverse complement strand
TTTCTCGAACTGTTTGCTTCCGCCCAAAACCTCATTGCCAATAGAGGCAGAGGCTGCCGAAATGCCCTGTCATTGCGAGGAGGGCGTAAGCCCGACGTGGCAATCTGTTCTCTAAATGTTTCGAATATGTGGGAATTTGGTACAAAACGGAGGTTTTAAGAATACAGATTGCCACGGCCACAGGTGGCCTCGCAATGACAATGCGTAATTTGATGCCTTACTCATAGCCTGAAATTCCTCCCGATACGGGCGGCTTTGGCTACATCCAACAGTTCGACAAATTTCTGTTTGACGGGCGAAACATTCCAAATCCGTGCCGAAGGCACACCTCGGTTTCATTCCTTAGCTCTTAGTTATTAGTTCCAAAACAGACCGAAAAATTTCTGTTTATCGAACTGTTGGATGCACCACCAAGAACCGCATTGCCGATAGACGCAGAGGCTACCGAAAAGCCATGTCATTGCGAGGAGACATTTATGCCGACGTGGCAATCCGCTCTCTAAATGTTTCGAATATCTGGGAATTTGGTGCAAAACGGAGGCTTTAAGAATACAGATTGCACCCGCAAGGGGTACAACCCATCTGTAGCGCTCCTTCGTCGCTGACAGCTGCGCAGCCACGTCGCTACGCTCCTCGAAATGACATTGCGTAATATGAAACCTTGCTCATAGCCTAAAAATCCTCCTAATACGGGAGACTTCGCAGATGTGGCGAAGGGAGCGCAGGAATGGGGCGTTGTCCTGAGGGACGGCACGAAGATCCCCTTCAACAATTCCTATCTGACACGGGATTATTACGAGGAGGCCGCCCAGTGGAGTCTCTTCTCCCTGTCCCGCATGGTTGATCCTGCGGAAGTATCCGCTATTTATCTGGATCAGACCCTCTACCCCCTGGCTTGACTTGCTCCTCTGGATTTGGTATACTAAAGCAGACAAAACGGAGGGGAGGTCACCAAATGAGAGTACGATTTCTTTTGCTGGGTCTTGCTGTTGCCCTTCTGATTACCCTATGCCCCCTTTCGGTCAGCGCACAGGAGCGGCTGAGCTACCCCGTGGAGGGCGGAAATCTGTATTTTGACCCCCACAGCGGAACCATCGTCGATTGTGACCACGCTGTGACAGCGGCAGACATCCCGGCAGAAATTCAGGGCATCCCGGTGAGCGCCATCGGAGATCTTGCCTTCGACTATTGCGAAAATCTCCGTAGCGTGAGCTTCTCCGAGGGGCTGGAGCGGATCGGTGATATGAGCTTCGCCTACTGCTACGGCCTGGGCGCTCTGAGCTTCCCCGACAGCCTGCTCACCATCGAAGACCGGGCCTTTTTCGATTGCACCAATCTGGAAGAAATCACCTTCGGCGGCGAGATCCGCTCCGTGGGCAGAGATGCCTTCTGGGGCGCCGCCTATCTCCGCAGAGAGAAAAATTGGGAAAATGACCTCCTTTATGCGGATTCTGTGCTGCTTGCAGCCAAGACGAGCCTCAAGGGCGCAGTGGAATTGCCCGAAAAAACCCGTGTGATCGCCGGAGGCGCCTTTTACGGCTGCACCGCCCTGACCGGGATCACGCTTCCCGAGAACCTGCGCAACATCGGTGCCGAGAGCTTTTACTACTGCACCAATTTAGAGCAGCTCTCGATTCCCGATGCTGTACTGACCATCGAAAATGCCGCCTTCCGGTATTGCGCCGCCTTGAAATTCCTGGAGATCGGCAGCGGTGTTCAGCACATCGGAGACAAGGCCTTCGCCTTCTGCGGCGCACTGGAGGAAGTAAGCATTGGCAAGAATCTCCGCAGCATCGGCAGCTATGCCTTTGCCGATTGCGACAGCCTGACCCAAATTCGTTTTTACGGCGATGCCCCCACCCTGGGCGAGCACGCCTTTGACAACGATGCCCCCGGCGGCTACGTGCCTCTGCCGGGACTGACCCTTTACTATGCGCCCGATGCACAGGGCTGGACAAGTCCCCTCTGGCACGGCTACCCCACGGCGCTGTGGGCGCCGCCCTTTGACGACGTGCCGGAGAATGTCTGGTATGCCTCTGCGGTGGATTACGCAGTGCTCCACGGCCTGATGAAGGGGGTGGGGGACAATCAATTTGCTCCCGATGCACCCATGACCAGAGCCATGCTGGTCACCGTTCTCTGGCGCTATGCAGGCCAGCCGGTAGAGGGGAGCAACAGCTTCACCGATGTGCCCTCTAACGTCTGGTATACCCAGGCGGTGGACTGGGCGGCGGAGAACGGCATCGTCACCGGTATCGGCGGCGGCCGCTTCAACCCCGAAGGCAGCCTGAGCCGTGAGCAGCTGGCAGTGATCCTCTACCGCTACTGCAAGTCCATCGGCATCGATACCTCCGATGTTGCCGACATCACCACCTTCCCCGATGCCAATCAGGTCAGCGGCTATGCCATAGAAGCCCTGTCCTGGGCGGTAAAGACCGGCCTGGTCACCGGCTCCGCCGCCGGCGGCAAGGTCTACCTGGAACCCCAGGGCAACGCCACCAGAGCCCAGGTTGCCACCATCCTCATGCGCTTCATTCAGAATGTGGTAGAATAGGGGATTTTGGTAAAATAAGGAATAAAAGACAAACAGCGCCACCCGGGAAACCCCTCGGGTGGCGCTGGCGGTTCTTTAATGATATATTGCTTACGCAATATGATATACGGCATTCGCCGCATGATATACTTGCCTTTGGCAAGCATGATATAATATCCGTTCCTTCATATGCAAAGCATATATCACCCACCGAAGGTGGATATCATATGGAACATATATCACCCGTTCCCCAAGGAACGGATATCATTGAAAAAAGGACTTCACTCCCGTGAAGTTCTTTTTTATGGGGGGATTCCACTTTTTCTTTCCTTTGTGCTATGCTGAGCAAAAAAGAATCAGAGGTGATCCCAAATGTATGATTATGAGACCAGAGCGCTGCGGGGGGACGGGGTGTTTCCTGCCTACCTGGCCTATCCACGCTTCTTGCTGAAGGAGAAGCTCAGTGATACGGCAAAGCTGCTGTACATCCTCCTGCTGGAACGAGGGCGGCTCTCCGTCAACGATCCCAGGTGGCAGGATCCGGACGGCTGCGCCTTTGTCTACTACACCGCCGAGGAGCTGGCGGCGGTTACCGGACGGAGCAAAGTCGTGGTCAGAAGGGGCCTGGATGATCTGGAGGCGGCCAACCTGATCCGCAAGCAGCGCCAGGGACAGGGGAAACCCTTGAAGATCTTCCTGCGAATCCCCGTAGACTCCGCTGCATCCTTAAGGGACAGCCCCAAAACCCGTGAGAAAAAGAGCAGCTCCCGCTTCAGCACCTATGGCTACGGAATTCCCACCCTGTGACTGCTCGAAAACGATCACTCTTGAGTAATCGAAAACGATCACTCTTGAGTAATCGAAAATGATCACTCTTGAGTAATCGAAAATGATCACTCTTGAGTAATCGAAAACGATCACCTAATTAAATATATAGAATTAAAAAGAAGAATTAAAAGGAGAGATTTTTTATGGAGAAGATTTTTCAAGCTGTTTCTGTCCCACCTGCGATCCTTCAGCCTCAGATGGGTGAGTATTTGGATCCTGTCAGCGGTCTGATCTATTGCAAGATTTGTCATACGCCCCGTCAATGCAAGGTTGTCATCGGCGGAAATCTGATGCTGCCACGCTGTACCTGCCAATGCCAGCAGGAGCGGCTGCGTCAGGAGGAAGAGGAGGAGAAAGCACGCCGTTTCCGTCTGGAAATCGACCGCAACCGCTCCATCGGTCTGCCCAATCCCAGCCTTCGCAAGCAGACCTTTGAGACGGATCTGGGCTACAACCCGGAGGCCATGAGCCGTGCCCGGAACTATGTGCGCCATTGGGAGGAGTTTTACAAAGAGGGCATCGGGCTGCTGTTCTGGGGCAGCGTCGGCACAGGTAAGAGCTTCCTGGCGGGCTGCATTGCCAACGCCCTTTTAGACAGGGGTGTTCGGGTGATGATGACCAATTGTTCCCGTATTTTGAATCAGCTCAGCGGTCTGCGCAGCGGAGAGAATAACCGCTTCATCGACGGGCTCTGCGCCTTTGAGCTTCTGATCATCGATGATCTGGGCATGGAGCGCAGCTCGGAGTATGCCAGAGAGCAGATTTTCAGCGTCATCGACAGCCGTTACCGCAGCGGCCGCCCCACCATCTATACCACCAATATCCACATTGACCAGCTGAAAAACACCACAGACCTCAATGACCGGCGCATTTTCGACCGGGTGCTGGAGCGCTGCATCCCTGTGGTGGTCAACGATCAACACGTGCGAGAACTCCGCAGCCGCCGGTTCCGGGAGAAGGGCGACAAGCTCCTCCGTGAAAAAACGCTGCCGGAGCGAAATTATCTTTCCCACGGGGCAAGCCGTCCTTGACTTGATTTCCCAATTTTGGTATACTGACAGTAGCATATTGGAAAGAGAGGGAAACCTATGAAATTCGGAAGAAAACTGATTTCTGTTCTTTTGATGCTTTCGCTGCTTCTGTCCTGCCTGCCTTTTGTCTCCGCTGCGGACGAGGACATGGGCGAAACCTGGAGCGATATTTACGGTGATACGCTGGAAATGGGCAACTATGTCTATTTCGGCAGCTATGAGGGCACCGAGCTGGTCTGGTATGTCTGCGAGACCGACGACGGCGAGGCGCTGCTGTTCTGCATTACCCCCTTCCTTCAGGGTGAGTTCGATGCCAGCACGAACACCTATACCCGTACCGGCGCCGGCTGGCAGGTAAAATACGGCTCCTCCTCCTGGCGAACCAGTGATGTCCGCCAATTCCTCAACACCGGTGCGGAGGACGTGGAGTATACGGATACTTGCTTCGATTACTCCGGACTATACGGCGGTGTGGGTGGCAGCATCGATTCCGCAACCCAAAATGTATCGCCTTCTTATGCGCATTACGAAGGCTTTTTGAATCAGGATAACTTCCTGGAGGAAGAGGTTGCGCTGATCAATCCCACGGTACATAATACGCTGGTTGCCCATACAGACCCCGCCCATATTGGCAATGCCTGGACACCCTACTTCAAGGACTACGGCGCCAATGCCGAGAATGCCTATAAGCTGGTGGATGCCGGCTATGCCCATGTGGTGACCGAGGACTATATGTTCCTCCTCAGTTCAGAGCAGTACAACTTGTATGTGGAGCAGATGTGGATGTCCGGCGAATGTGTGGATTCTCACTGGGCAAGCGGTGATTACTGGCTCCGGGATGCGCCCCTGTTCTTCTTTAATGCAGGACTCCAGTATCTCTGGTTCGGCATGTACCAGAATTATTCCGGCAAGGAGTCCTACTATAACACCGCTTACGACAATATGCACAGCCCGGCCTATAAATTTGCGGATGAGTCTATCCATATCCGTCCGGCCTGCAACATTTCCATGAATTATATTGAGAGCCTCACGGGTCAGGGCACTTATGAGGACCCCTACCGCATGACCATCGACCCCATGGTGCTGGATCGGGAGGAGTACACCGAGGGCGATATCTACCGCCAGCACCCCACCCATCTGAATTTGACGGTCTATCAGAATCAGTCTGCCGCACAGGTGATCGATCCCCGTTATGTGCTCAGCGAGGGCGCCACCGTAGAAGTCGCCGGTCAGAAGTTCAAAACCGATGAAAACGGCCAGGTCACCATACCCTATCCCAGAAGCGGCGCCACCATCAGCCTGGATGGCTATGTGACCCGTTCTGTTCGGGGCTCCTTCCTGGAGGATTCTCCGGAGGTCTACCTGGAGCAGGAATCCGATTTCCCGGCTGTCTGTGCGGTCTGGATCGATTCTGTGGATGTGCTCCACAAGGAATACAAGGTGGATCTTATGAACTCCGGCACCCAGCTGGTACGTGCAGAGGTCTACTGGGGCGAAAGCAGCTGCAAAACGCTGGTTCTCCGCCAGGGGGCTAAGGAGGTAGATCTGTCCGACGGCGTTGCCCGTGTTACCTGGAGCGACTGCTTCGACGTTTCCGAGACCATTGATGTGATCGCCATTGACGAAGAGGGCGATACCGTCCGTCTCCCCCTGAAATTGAAGGTGGATACCTTCCTGCCGGAGCAGCTGGAGGGCTATGAATTCAGCTTTGGCGGCGGTTTTGGCTTTACCCTGGGCGAGGAGGCCGGCCCCATTCTGGCAGGCACAGAGGTAAAGCTGGGAATCTGGTCTCCCTTCCAGATAAAATGCTCCATCGAGAACGGAAAGGTCTATGTCCTCATGGGCATACAGTCCGACTGGGATAACAGCAGCGGCCGTATGAAGCCCAAGCAGCTGGTGCTGGGCATCAAAAACATCATGAACAAGGTGAAAACCGGTGTGGTCGATGCAGCCAAGGGCTATCGGGAACTCCAGGATTTCATGAACAAGAACAATCTGCCCGTCGGCAAGGGAAAAGGCTCCTTTGTTGTTTCCGCAGGCTTTGATGTGATGGGCTTCGCTGAGGGCTACCTGAACTCCAAGGGCGAGATCATCTTCATTGACGGTGGATATATTCTCAGCGGTCACGGTGGCTTTAGCTACGGTGTTCCCTTTGCCGTGGGTACGGTTCCGCTGTTCTTTGAGATCGACCTGGACTCCACCCTGTCCTTCCAGGGCAATGTGTCGGTGAACCCCGACGCAAAAGCCTTCACGCCCGAGAAGGAGCTGGAGTGGAAAACCGTGGTAAACGGCGGTCTGGGCGTGGGCATTAAGGATGCGCTGTCCATCAGCGGCGGCCTGGAGGGCACCATGACCACCACCTGGGAGATCCATGAGGATACCACGGATTATATCGTAGGTCGCCAGACGCTGCGAACCTATATTAAGGGAAATGTTGCGATTTTCGAGGTAAAACCGGAATTCCCACCGATTTATGACGAGATTATCTTCGAATATCCAGAAACCGGAAACACGAAGAACACCCAGAATCCCACAGCAACTCCGGACTTCTACGACAGCTCCGCCTACACCTTGCAGACACCCACCCAAAGCACCTGGCACCGCAGCACCAAAAATGGCAATGCTGTCCTGCTCAGCGGCCTGTCCGACAGCGCCGATCCCCAGCTGCTGCGCCTGTCCAATGGCAAGCTGGCTCTCTTGTATGTGGCGCAGAATCCCGAATTTACCGATGCCAACGGCCAGCAGCTCTATGTCACTACCTACGACGGCAGCAGCTGGAGCGAGCCTGCGCTTTTCTGTGATAACGGCACGGTGGATGCTTTTGCCTCGGTCAATGACGGCTATGTGACCTGGACGGAGATCGATACCCTCTCCGAGGGCAGCACTCTGGCCGATGCCTCCACCCGTATTATGGCAGGCAAGCTCTCCTCTGACGGAACTTATGGCGGTCTTCCTTTTTCTGTGTCCGGCTTCGGCACTCTGGGCTATCAGCCGGTGATCGTGGATACCTCCGGCACGACACCCATGAGCGGTAGTCAGACGGTGATCTGGCAGGGCAATGCCAACGGCGACTGGTTCAGCCCCGAGGGCAATGTGATCTATACTGCAACCTCCGGTTTTGCCGGTATGTGGAACAGCCCCACCGTCGCCTACAGCGATCTGGGCATGATCACCGGCCTCACGGCCGATACGCTGAACGGCAAGGCCCGTATCGCCTGGGCCATGGATACGGACGGCGATATCTACACCTCCGAGGACGTGGAGATCTTCGTGGACGGCGTGCAGCTGACGGATAATGAGGTAGCGGAGTCCAACCTCTGCTACCGCAACGGCGTGCTCTACTGGTATGCCGACGGCAAGATCTATGCCGACGGCCAGGTGATCCTGGAATCCGGCGAGGTTGCCCTGTCTCCCGTCTTCCAACTGGTGGAGAACAAGGCCATCCTCTTCACCGCCGAAAACGGCCTGTATACCACCCTCTATGCCTCCTGGAATCAGGACGGCGTCTGGAGCGCTCCCGTGGCGCTGACCGACGGCACAGTGCATATTTATGACTATTCCGCTGCCCTGGATAAGAGCGGCAAGCTCCACATTGCCATCTGCACCAAGTCCGTTGACCCCGAAAATACGGAAAACCCCTACGGCGAAGGCTGCCTGCAGGTACTCAGCGTTGAAAACGGCGTGGATCTTCAGCTGCTCTATGCCGATACGGATGCCTCCTGCTATGTCAGCGGCAAGGATCAGGTCTTTGATCTTGCCGTCACCAACTCCGGAAATGAGACCGCCGCAGGCATTAAGGTAGAACTCATCGACAACACCACCGGCTATACCGTGGAGCATCTGGAACAGGCGCCCGTAGCCCCCGGCCAGAGCATCACCTTCTCCTGCGCCATGCCCATTCCCAGCGCCACCAAGCCCAGGGAGATCACCATCCGCCTGACACCCCTGGAGGCAGAGGAGCTGAATCCCGAGGACAACGAGACCGTTCAGTCTCTGAACTGGAACGACCTGGCGGTGGAGAGCCTTTCCTGGGGCTACCGTGCCGACGGCAATGCGGTGATCTACGGCAGCATTGTCAACCGCAGCTACAATGCCCGGGAAAACATCACCCTCTCCCTCCGCAAGGGCAGCGCCGAGGGCGAAGTGGTCGAGACTATGACCATCGAAAAGCTGGAGGCCTTGGGCTTGCAGGGTGTATCCTTTGCCGTAGCCCCCGAATTGGATACGGTCTACTTCATCACCCTGGAGACCCAGGACGACAACAGCGCCAATGACAGCGCTTTTACCTCCGTGAATGCAGCCCTGGGCGAGACGCCTGACGATCCCGACGATCCTGACGATCCCGATGATCCCGATGATCCTGTAGAAGACAACACGCCCTGTGACGGCGGCAGCAGCTGTCCCGGCAGAAACTTCACCGACATGCCCCCTGCAGGGGTCTGGTCTCATGCCGGTATTGACTATGTGATCTCCCACGGCCTTATGAACGGCATGAGCACCACCAGCTTCCAGCCGGAGGGCTCTATGACCAGAGCCATGCTGGTCACAGTGCTGTGGCGCTACGCAGGCCAGCCGGTGGAGGGGAGCAACAGCTTTACCGATGTGCCATCCAACGTCTGGTATACCCAGGCGGTGGCCTGGGCGGCGGAGAACGGCATCGTCACCGGCATCGGCGGCGGCCGCTTCAACCCCGACGGACAGATCACCCGTGAGCAGCTGGCGGTGATCCTGTACCGCTACTGCAAGTCCATCGGCATCGATACCTCCGATGTTGCCGACATTACCACCTTCCCCGATGCCAATAAGGTCAGCGGCTATGCCATAGAAGCCCTGTCCTGGGCGGTAAAGACCGGCCTGGTCACCGGCTCCGCCGCCGGCGGCAAGGTCTACCTGGAACCCCAGGGCAACGCCACCAGAGCCCAGGTCGCCACGATCCTGATGCGCTTCATTCAGAATGTGGTAGAATAGGGATTAATAGACAAACAGCGCCACCCGAGGGATTGCCCCGGGTGTCGCTGAGACTGTCGAAAAAACTTGTCACTGTTATGATAATCCATAAATAAGCAGACTTTTTGAACAGAAATGGGTACGATCCATTTACAACTGTCATTGCGAGGCTCACAGAGTGAGCCGTGGCAATCCGTCCTCCTTTTAGCACTACCTTAGATGATCGGAACTGCCGGGGGAAACGGATTGCCACGTCGGCATAAATGCCTCCTCGCAATGACATTTTATACTACGATACTTTTTAGCATACTAAGCAGCGCCACCCGGGAAAACCCTCGGGTGGCGCTGGTAGTTTTTTAATGATATATTGCTTACGCAATATGATATACGGCATTCGCCGCATGATATACTTGCCTTTGGCAAGCATGATATAATATCCGTTCCTTCATATGCCGAGGGCATATATCACCCACCGAAGGTGGATATCATATGGAACATATATCACCCGTTCCCCAAGGAACGGATATCATTGAAAAAAGCACTTGCCGAAGCAAGTGCTTTTTTCCGGAGCTCCGGGTGGCGCTGAGACTGTCGAAAAACCTTGTCACTGTTATGAAAATCCACAAATAAGCAGACTTTTTGAACAGAAATGGGTACTATCTATTACAACTGTCATTGCGAGGCTCACAGAGTGAGCCGTGGCAATCCGCTCCCCCTTTTATGGCAGCGCCGATCTCCTGAGGCAGTGCGAATAGGAGTACGGATTGCCACGTCGGCATAAATGCCTCCTCGCAATGACATTTTATACTACGATACTTTTTGGCATACTAAGCAGCGCCACCCGGGGCAATCCCTCGGGTGGCGCTGGCGGTTCTTTAATGATATATTGCTTGCGCAATATGATATACGGCATTCGCCGCATGATATACTTGCTTCGCAAGCATGATATAATATCCGTTCCTTCATACGCAAAGCGTATATCATCTGCGAAGCAGATATCATGCCCGCAGGGTATATCATCCGTTCTGTAAGGAACGGATATCATTGAAAAACGACAAGTTTCTGTCGAAACTTGTCGTTTTTCATGGAGCTACTGGCCGGACTCGAACCGGCGACCTGCTGATTACGAATCAGCTGCTCTACCTGCTGAGCCACAGTAGCGCAAGCGGATTTCTCAATTCGCAGGATATATTCTACTGTATTTTCCCAATAAAGTCAAGGAAAAATTCTCTTTTGGGGATATTAAATGAAATTTCTCAGAGCCGCCAGCGCCTTTTTCTCAATGCGTGAGATCTGCACCTGGGAGACCCCCAGAATTTTGGCGGTCTTGTCCTGGGTCAGACCGTGGAAAAACCGCAGCTTGATCACCATTTGCTCCCGTTCGTTCAGGCAGGAGATGGCCTCCTGCAGAGCGATTCGTTCCACAATATTCTCCTCCATTTCTCCGTCTGTCAGTACATCCTCCAGGGCGAAGCCGTCCTCGCTGCTGCGCTTTTGAATGGATTCCGTGGCGGTGGTGGCGGTTTCGGCGCAGGCGATCTCCTCCGGCTCCAGACCGGTCTCCAGACTCAGCTCCTGCACCGTGGGCTCCCGTCCCAATGCCCCCATAAGCCGCTGCCGTGCGGCCTTGATCTTGGCGGAGCGCTCCTTCAGACTGCGGCTGACCTTGACCGTGCCGTCATCCCGGAGAAAACGGCGGATCTCACCGGCAATTTTCGGCACGGCATAGGTGGAAAACTGGGTTCCAAAGGCAGGATCAAAGCCCTCCAGCGCCTTCAAAAAGCCCAGACAGCCCAGTTGGTACAGGTCATCCGCATCCACGCCCCGGCCGAAGTAGCGCCGCACAATGGACCAGATCAGCCCGTTGTTCTCCAACAGCAGAGTCTCGCCGGCCTCCCGGTCGCCCTCCTTGGCTCGCAGCAGCAGCGCCTCCTGCTCGGGGATCATTTCTTACCCCCACGGCAGACGATCTTACGCTTCATATGTACCGTAGTGCCCTTGCCGGGGGTGGATGTGATCCGAAATTCCGTCATGAAACTCTCCATAATGGTGATGCCCATGCCGCTGCGCTCCTCGCCGCCGGTGGTGAACATGGGTTTGCGTGCCTGTTCGATGTCGGCAATGCCGCAGCCACGGTCCTTTACGGTGATGTCCAGCACGTGCTCCGGCAGGATCCTGGCCTTGACAATGACCGTGCCGATCTGATCCGGGTAGGCATGGACAATGCAATTGGTCACCGCCTCGGAGACGGCGGTTTTGATATCGCCCAGCTCATCCAGGGTGGGGTCTAGCTGGGATGCAAAGCAGCTGACCGCCGCTCTTGCAAAGGCCTCGTTGGCAGATTTGCTGGGAAATTCCAGCTGCATGTAGTTTTCGCCTTTCATGGGATACACTCCTCCTTGATATCTGTGATTTTTTCAATGCCGGCGGCGTGCAGCACTTTGTATGGCTGGGGCGGAATGTTCTGCAGGATCAGCTTGCCCTGCAGCGCACGCATCTGCCTGAGGGTATGCAGAACCACCGCAATGCCGCTGGAATCCATAAACCGTACGTCCTGAAAATCTAAGATGCAGCGCAGGGGCAGGAAACAGTCGATTTTCTCTGTGATCTGCGCCATGATCTGCCTTGCCCGGTGGTGGTCGATCTCTCCGGTCAGCGCCACGGTCAACTGCCTGTCCTGCACATAACTTGTCAATTTCATAGGCTCCTCCTCGCAAAAAAATGAACGCATATGGAATTCACCATATGCGTTCATTATACGATGCATTTTTTGCGCAGGCTGTCGAAAGAAAGGGAAGGGAGCAAAATTTTCAGTCCACAAACCAGGCATCCGCCGGCATACGAAGACGAGCCAGCGCAGGATCACGATAATCCGGCTCAATGCCCTCCACCAGAATTTCCACAGCGGAGATCTCCGGCAGCTGGCAGACGGTGGCGATCACCGAACGGACGGCCAGCATCTCCTCGCTGATGTCATGACAGCCTGCCAGGAATTCACCGGTAAAGTCCAGCACGCAGGTGCTGCCTTCCATTCGAACGGACAGCAGCTTGGTGCCCTGGGGGATGCAGTTGACCAGCCCGTTGCTTCCCTCGTAGGCGATCAGGGCAGCGATCAGCCGATCCGCAGTGGAGTCGCCGTCCTCCAGCTCCAGCACATAGGGGATGGGAGCCAAAAGCCCGGTGTCCTGAGCGGCGGGGTACAGCTCAATATCCAGACGGTCCTCGCCCAGGGCAGTGGACAGCAGACGGGTATCCCGGGCCAGGCCACTGCTGAGATCCAGATAGCCCAGCCGTTCCAGGGGCGCACCGGAGACCCAGAGGTCAACGGTGCTGATCTCCGGCAGCTCCGTCAGGGAGTTCACAATGGAATAAACCGCCAAACGCTCCGAGGCAAAATCCGCAAAGCCCTTTTGCGCAAACTCCGAGGAGAGATCCACGGTGCAGATCCCGTTTTCCACAGCAACGGACAGCAGCCTCGTTCCGCTGGGAATGCCGCTGTTGTCGGACTGCTCTAAAAGCCGGGACAGAATGAAAGTCGGCTTATCCTGACTTTCCGCCTCGCTGATGGAGACGCTCTGCGCCACCAGATAGCGCCGCTGGGCATCGGGGAAGTAGAGCACTACCTGCTCCTCCTGGGGGAGCATGCCGGTATCCGACAGGAGAATGGCCTTGGCGGTGAGGGTCACGGGTTCGCTGTTGCCCGGGATAGAAATACTGACACTTCGCACGGAGGGAAGCTGCACCAGGGTCTGCGCCAGACAGACGCAGGTCATGGAGCTTTGGGCAGCGGAAACGGGAGCGCCCACAAAAATCAGGTGGACGGAGTCGCCTTCTGTGCGGGTGTCGGACAAATACCAGCCATCGGGAAGGACGGGAAGAGCGCCCTCCGGCAGCGCTGCGGAGAGATAGTGGGTCATCAGGTGTTTTGGCTCAATGCTGTTGGGGTCGATGTGTGTACCCTGGGACAGCAGCGCTGTGCCACCGTCATAGGAGACCTCCTGCCGGGGATAGTAGAAATAGAAAGATGGCGCAGGCTCCGGTGTTGTCCGCTGACAGGCAGCAAGAAACAGGAGCAGAGCCAGGAGCAGGCAAAGCAGTTTCTTTTTCATGGCAGCTCCTCCGAGATCTCAAAAATCGGGAAGGTAACGGTGAACACCGTGCCGCAGCGCTCTCCGGGGCGCACCTGCACCGTGCCGTAGTTGCGCTTCACCATGTCGGAGACGATGGAAAGACCCAATCCGGCACCGCCGGCGGCACGGCTGCGTGCCTTGTCCACACGGTAGAAGCGGTCGAAAATATGCTCCATGGCATCGGCAGGAATGCCTGCGCCGGTGTCGGAGACGGTGAGCAGAAGATCCGCCTCCTGCCGCAGCAGCCGCACCTCCACCGAACCGCCGTCCTTGTTGTACTTAATGGCATTTTCCACCAGATTAAATACGATCTGATAAAGGTCGTCCTCCACGGTCATCACACCGCAGGGCTGCAGCTCCTGGGTGATGGTGATATTGCGGAGCTCTGCCAGCGGCCGCAGCATACGGATCACCTTTTCCACCGTGGGAGCGGCATCGATGATCTCCCGTTCGTCCTCCAGATTGCTGTCCAGCTTGGTCAGCGCCAGCAGCTTTTGGGACAGACGACCCAGACGGTCGGCCTCTCTGCCAATGTCACCGATGAACTCCCGCTGGGTTTGCAGATCCATCTCATTTTGCAAAATGGAGTCCGACAGCAGCTTAATAGAGGCCAAAGGCGTCTTCAATTCGTGAGAGGCATCAGAGACGAACTGCCGCCGCCGCTGCTCCGATTCCTCCAGACGGTCGGACAGGGTGTTAAACTCCCGTCCCAGCTTCGCCAGCTCGTCGTGGCCCCGAACGTCCAGCTTTTGGCTGTAGTCGCCGTCACGCATGGCACGGATGGAATAGAGGATCTTGCGCAGCCGCAGGGAGAAAGCACCGGAGAGGAGCATGGCAACCAGAATGATCGCCAGCTCCAAGCCGACGGAAATGCGCAGAATATTGGTCTCCAGAGCCGTGATCAGAGCGCCCAGATCGGTGTCGTACTGCATCAGGTACACCACGCCCAGCACTTGGCCGTTTCGCATTAGAGGAATGGCGGCACGGGTCTCGATGGCACCGTCGGCAAAGCGGCTGTAGACCACCTGATTTCCCTGGGCTGCGGTGACGATCTCGGGGAAGAGCAGCAGTTTGCCCTCGGCATTGCCGATCTCCAGCGAATCATAGAGGGCAAAGCCGCCGCCGTCGGTGACCACACTGCGGGTGGCAGACAGCTCCTCCGAGGCGTTGATGCTGCTCTCAATAGCGGAGGCGGTCAGGGTATCTGCCTGCAAAAGGGCAGCGGAAATCAGCTGCGCTTTGTCACTCAGCGCCCGTTCCTGGGAACTGAAGACCATGCTGCGCAGCTTGCCGGAGGCATAAATATTCAGGAAAAAGAGGGCAATGCCAATGATCAGAATGTAGATGATGGCATTGCGCAGCTGTGAGCTGGCAGGCAGCATGGACAGCCATCTTTTACGCTTTGAAATAGTACCCAACTCCCCATTTTGTCATAAAGTACTCCGGCTCGGCCGGAACGGTTTCCAGTTTTTCACGGATCCGGCGGATATGCACGTCCACCGTGCGGATGTCACTGCGGTACTCATAGGCCCAGATCAGATCCAGCAGACTGTCTCTGGAGTAGACCCGGTTGGGATTGCGCATCAGCAGCTCCACCACGTCAAACTCTCTGGCGGTGAGATCCGCCGGAATGCCGTTTTTGTACACATTCCGCTCCGAGGAGTCCAGGGTAATGGCACCCACGGTAATGCGGCTCTGCTTGGTCTCCCGTTTGCCGCTCCGCCGCAGCAGCGCACGGATCCTGGCCTTCAGCTCCAGAATGTTGAAGGGCTTGGTGAGATAATCGTCCGCACCCTGTTCAAAGCCCAGCAGCTTGTCCATGTCATCGGTACGGGCGGTGAGCATGATCACCGGAACGTCGGAAAATTCCCGAATTCGGCGGCAGGCCTCCAGACCGTCCACCTCCGGCATCATCACGTCCAGCACAATGAGACCGATGTCGGGGTCCCGTGCCAGCTCAATGGCCTCAGCGCCGTTGGAGCCGGTAATGACCTCGTAGCCATCGTTCTGCAGATTAAATTTAATGCCCTTGACCAGCAGGGGCTCGTCGTCAACAACCAGAATTTTCATTCAGTATCCTCCACGGTAATATAGTCCTTGATTTTCTCAAAACGGCTTTCACTGATGCCACTGACTTCCATAATTTCTTCAATGGAGGAAAAAACGCCGTTTTCTTCCCGGTAGTCGATGATCCGTTGAGCGTAGGTCTCGCCGATCCCGGGCAAAGTCATGAGGGTCTCCAGGTCGGCGGTGTTGATGTTTACGGGGAAGCCTGTGGACTCGTCCTCTTTGTTTTGTGTTTCTGTGGGGGCAACATCGCCCACGGTGATCAGCCCCTTCAGACTCTCAAACCGGCTTTCCCCAATGCCGCTGACCTTCATGATCTCCTCAATGGAGGTGAAAGGCCCCTGTTCCTCCCGGTAGGCAATGATCTGCTCTGCGTAGGTCTCGCCGATCCCGGGGAGGCTCATCAGTTCTTCTTTCTCTGCGGTGTTAATGTTGATCAGCGCAGCTGCATCCTCTCCGCCGGTGGGAGGCTCTGTCTGGGGTGCGGGCACATCGCCCACTGTGATGTAGTGTTTCAGCTCCTCAAAGCGCCCCTCGCCGATACCCTTGACCATCATGATCTCCTCAATGCTGAGGAAGGGACCTGTCTGCTCCCGGTAGTCAATGATCCGCTGGGCGAAGACCTCGCCAATTTCGGGCAGTTCCATCAGCATGTAGAGATCGGCGGTGTTGATGTTAATGGGGAAAATGTTGCTTTCGTCGTCCTCAGCGCTGTCCCGGGAGTCCAGGGTAGAGGCTGTGGTGGTCAGCGACTGCTGGGTGGAGATCTCCGCCCGGTCTCCGCCGATGTTCCCCAGCAGGAATCCGCCGAAAAAGCAGCACAGCGCCAGGGTCAGTATGATCAAAACGGCACTTCCTTTGATTTCTTTCATCTTCTTTTTCCTCTGCAAGTGCGTTGACATCAACGTGATTTTTGGTATAATAGAAGCTAAGCTATATTATACCACACATTTGTCGCCTGCGGCAACATAAACCGGGGCGTTTCGGGGGATATTTATGAAAAAATACCGTTTTCTAACTGTTTTGCTGGCGTTCCTGCTCCTGCTGAGCCTGATCACGCCCTGTTTTGCGGAGACCGAAGAAGTCACCGAGTCCACGGAGGCCACCGAAGAGGTAACAACGCCGGAAGATCTGCCCAGCAGCTTCGGCAAGCCCGAACCGCTGAAGGAGTCCATCTTCCCCACCACCTACAAGGCCCTTGCCAAGGCGGCGGTGCTGGTGGAGCTCAATACCAATACCATCGTCTTCGCCCAGGACATGGATAAAAAGCTCTATCCTGCCTCGCTGACCAAGATCATGACCTGCATGCTGGCGCTGGAGCACGGCAATCTGGATGATGTCCTGACGGTCTCTGATACAGCGCTGCAGAATCTGAACATCTACGGCAGTACCGTCGGCCTTCTGGAGGGGGAGGAGATCACCCTGCGTGAGCTGCTGTACTGCATTATGATCTCCTCTGCCAACGAGGGCTGCAATGTCATTGCCGAGTATATCTCCGGCAGTATCGACAGCTTTGTCAATGCCATGAACAGCAAGGCCGCCGAGATCGGCATGAAGAATACCCACTTCGCCAACACCCACGGCCTCCACGATGATGACCACTACACCACCGCCCACGATCTGGCCATTTTGGCCTGCTGGGCCTGGCAGAATCTGCAGTTCCGTGAGTTCTCCACCACCGTGGAGCACACCGTGCCTACCACCAACAAGTCCGAGGAGCGCTATCTGCGCACCACCAACCACCTGACCTCCACCCACGAAACCGACCGCTACTACTACGAAAATGCCCAGGGCATCAAGACCGGCTTCACCACCCCTGCCGGCGGCTGCCTGATCTCCACCTGCTCCAATGGTGAGATGGCCTATCTCACGGTGGTCTGCGGCTGCGAAACCCTCTACGATGCCGAGAGCAGGCCGCTGGATATGCGTTTTCTGGAGACCATTGACCTCTTTAACTTCGGATTCCGCAAGTATGACTTTGTGCAGGTGCTCTCCGACCTTGCCATGCTGGAGCAGTGCGAGGTGTCCAACGGCCTGTCCAACCGGGTGCTGGTGCATGCCGCCGAGAGCAAGGAAGTGCTTCTGCCTGTAGACTATGACCCCGCCCTGATCAGTCTCCGCCTGGACTATACCGGCGGCAGTGTCCTTCAGGCTCCCGTGGAAGAGGGACAGAAGGTGGGCGTGGTCACCGCCTACTATGACAATATCCCCCTGACCAGTGCGGATCTGGTCACTCTCAATTCTGTGGGAGGCCATCAGGTGGCCCAGGTGGATGCCGTTACCGAAGAAGGGGACAGCGGCATCTGGTCGGATCTGATGCACTACTGGTATCTGACCATCCCCTTTGCCCTGGTGCTTTTGCTGGTGATTATTCTGCTGATCATCCGGGCGGTCAATGTGCGCCGTGCCAAAAAGCGTGCAAAGCGCCGCCGCCGCAATGCCACAAGGAGGAGAACCTATGACTGAGATGGAGCGCCTGCGCAACCAATGCCTGGATTGCACCGCCTGCCCCCTGTGCCGGGAGCGGATCAGCGCAGTTTTCGGCGTGGGAAACATCCATGCGGACATTGTCTTTGTGGGCGAGGGCCCCGGGCAGCAGGAGGATCTCAGCGGTGAGCCTTTTGTAGGCGCTGCGGGAAAGCTCCTGGATGAGATGCTCAACATTATCGATTTGAACAGATATAATTGTTACATTGCCAATATCGTCAAATGCCGCCCACCTCACAACCGTGATCCGCTGCCTCAGGAGCAGGAAGCCTGCATCGGATATCTGAAAAAACAGCTGGAGCTCATCCAACCGAAGATCATTGTCTGCCTGGGCAGAATTGCCGCCCAGCGGCTGATCAAGGAGGATTTTCGCATCACCAGAGAGCATGGCACCTGGTTCGACAAGGACGGGGTGCAGTATATGGCCATGTACCACCCCTCCGCCCTTTTGCGTGACCTGAACAAGCGGCCGGAGACCTTTTCCGATCTGCTTCTGCTCCGCAAAATGGCCATTGCCCTGGATTGCATGCCGGAGGTAAAGCCATGACAAAACAGGAATTCGCAGCCCGTTGCGCCCGAGGCTTTTTGCTGCTGGACGGCGCTACCGGCTCCAATCTCATGAAGCGTGGCATGCCCCGGGGGGTCTGCACGGAGCAATGGGTCAGCGATCATCCCGAGGCGCTGCTCTCTCTGCAGCGCAGCTATGTGGAGGCCGGTTCGGATATTCTCTATGCCCCCACCTTTTCTGCCAACCGTTACTCCCTTCGCCGCCACGGCCTGGAGCGGCAGGTGGCAGAGTTAAACCGCAGCCTGGTCTCTCTCAGCCGGGAAGCTGCCCGGGGCAAAGCTATGGTGGCAGGCGACCTGACTACCACCGGCGAGCCCATGGTGCCCATCGGACGTATGTCCTACAGCGAGCTCTTCTCCATTTACGAAGAGCAGATCACGGCGCTGCTGGAGGCCGGGGTAGATCTGCTGGTCATAGAGACCATGCTCAGCGTGGACGAGACTGCCGTTGCCCTGGAGGCGGCGCAGAGCCTCTGCCAGCTGCCGGTGATGTGCAGCCTCACGGTGCAGGCAGACGGCAAAGCCTATTTTGGCGGCGACTGCGTAGAGGCTGTTCAGACCTTCAGCGCCATGGGCGCCTCTGCCGCAGGCATCAACTGCTCCTGCGGCCCGGAACAGCTCCATGCCCTGGTGCGCAATATGAAAGCCGCCACCACCATCCCCCTGTTGGTCAAGCCCAATGCAGGCATGCCGGAGATCAGTGACAGCGGCGAGGCGGTTTATTCCATGACAGCGCCGGAATTTGCCCGCCATATGGAGCAGCTGATCCGGCTGGGCGCCGATGTGATCGGCGGCTGCTGCGGCACAGAACCCTCTTTCATTGCCGCTTTGCATCAGCTTCGAAAGTAAATCATCTCCGTCGGAACGGGAGCTTTCGCTCCTGCTCCGGCGGATCTTTTTTCGGAAACAGAACCCCACGAAACCAGCGCAGATCCTGCGCTGACACCGCATCCCACAGGAGGTAAAGTCCCAACAGGAGGCAGAGAAAAAATCCGCCCCGTCCCAGAAGCGCTTCCCGTGGCGCCGCCTGCCCGGGCAACAGCTGCGCTGCGCTCAGCGCAAGGAGCAGGCACACAAGCCCCTTTCCCAATTCACCGAGGCGCAGACGGTAACGGGAAATCTTCAGCAACCGCCGCAGGCTCAGCAGCAAATTGATCCCGTGGGTCAGGGCAAAGCTGAAGATGTAGCCACCGATCCCCCAACGGGGCAGCAGGAAAAAGAGCAGCCCCACGTCCATCAGGGAGGTCAAAGTGTTGTAGCGCACGCAGCTGAGCTGCTGAGACAGCCCCTTGAGCATACCGTCGGCAATGGCATCCAGATAGAGCATCAGCGCCATAGGGGCAAAAATCTGCAAATAACGGCCTGCCTCCCGGCTTCCGTAGATCAACAGGCCCAGAGGACGGGCGCAGCAGAAGAGAAAACCGCCCACAGCGCAGCCATAGAGCCAGGTGAGCCGCAGACAGCGGTCGGCCAAACCACGAATTCGGCTGCTGCAGCCTTCGGCACGGCTTCGTGCCAGCTCCGGCACCAGCAGATCGGAAAGGGAAAACAAAATGGCCGCCGGAAACATCAAAACGGGAAACACCATGCCGTGGATGGTGCCGTGCGCCGCCAGAGCGCTTCCGGCGGAAGCGCCGAACCGAGCCAATCCAAAGGGGATCAGCAGCTGCTCTGCCGTATTCAAGCCGGCACGCAGATAGTCGTTGAGCGCCAGGGGAATGCAGAGCTTTTTCAGCCGCTGTCCCATTTTCGGACGCTTTTCACGGCGAAGGGGACGGGTACGCCGCCGAAAAAGCAGATACAGCAGGAAAAATTCCAATGCCGAACCCAGAGAACTGCCCAGCAAAACCGTGCAGCAAGCGGCATCCGTGCTGTCTGCTGCCCCATGAAGCAGGACAACGGCTGTAAAAACCATGGAAAACAGCCGCTCAGCGATCTGCACTGCCACCGTGCGGCGAACCTCCCCACAGGCGGTAAAATAGCCCGTCATCACACCGCAGAGGCAGGAACAGGGGAGAAACACCGCCATGATCCGCAGCGGAACAACGGCGGCACCGGAGCCCAGAAGCACCTTCGCCACCACAGGCGCAAGGAAAAACAGCAGCCCTCCCACAGAGAGGCTGACACACAGACCGTATTTCAGGCAGGCTCTGACAGCGGCATAGGCGCCCACCGGATCTCCCTTGCCGAATTCCTCCGCCGTCAGGCACATGGCGGCCACCCGCACCCCGGAGGAGCCGACGATCAGGGCAAAAAAGCCCACAGAGGAGATCAGCTGCAGCAGCCCCAGCCCCTCTGCCCCCATGCGATGGGCCAGAAAAGCGTTAAAGCCGATACCCATGAGCCGCAGCAGCAGATCGCTGCCCGTCAACAGCAAAGCACTCCGAAAAATCGAGGTTTTTCTCATCAAAACACCTCCCGGATACTATATGCAGCCAAGCCCCCAAATCATACCGGACAGAAAGCCGCCACCCGCCGCAAGACAGTATGCAAAAAAAGGCAGGCCATGTAAATGGCCTGCCTGAGAACTCAGATCGCCTGCACATTGAATTTTCGGTATTCCGCCGGAGTTCGTCCCATTTCATTTTTAAATTGAAGATAAAAGAGCTTTACGGTATTGTATCCCAGCTCCGAAGCGATTTGCTCTACGGATAGATCCGTGGTTAATAACAATGTCCGACTATGGCGGATTCTCGCCTTGATGACATCCTGCATAAAGGTGAGCCCAAACTGCTTCTTGTACACAGCCGCAAAGCGTGAAATGCTGAGTCCCACGATCCTTGCACCCTCTCCGATGCTCCAGCTTTTGGTAGGGTAGTCCGAGAGCATGGCACGCAGCCGCCGTAGCTTGTGCTGCAGCAACTCCTGCTTTGATGCGTTTTGGATTCGTACATCTCCATCCGCACAGCCGTAAAGTACCAGCATCACGTAGTGGCAGATCTTCTCCAGTCGAAAATTATCTGCCGAATAGAAGGTATCATACATCAATTTAACCGAGGCAGAGAGATGAATTACCGCAGAGGGGAAATTGACCGGTGCGGGTAAACGCAGAGATGCCGGAATATCACACTCCCAGTTTTCCGGGATAAACTCCACCAGCTCATAGACGAAGCTCTCACTACTTCGCACAATTTCGATCTGTTGCCCCGGCAGGAGAAAGACCACGGCATCCTTTTCGGAGCTCTCCCGGCCTCCATCCCAAAGATAAGAGGCCGGATTTCGGATCATGGCGAGGGTGTGGTATTTGTCACTGCCAAGGCAGAGAGAAGGGGCGGTGTCAATTCTGTCGTAGAAGATATTTCGTACTTGCATCGTATGCCTCCGAAAACAGGAAAATAATGGACAATATCGATAGTATACGACATTGTACCGGCTCTGTCAAGATGATATAATCAAATTGCTTGACAAAGTTGGTTTGTGGAAGCTTGTTTTTGTACAAAATCCCATAAATCATAAAAGTGCGAATCAAAAAAAAGGAGGAAAATCAATGAAAAAGCGTCTTTTAAGCATTATTTTGGTGTTGTGTCTGATGCTTAGCCTGCTTCCGATAGCGGCTTTTGCCACAGATACGGACGAAAATGAGAGCGCCGCAGCGTCAGAAGGTACATATTATTCCTACAAAGACATTGTGCGGCGTACCTACGACATGAGCTACCTGGCCACACCCCCCAAGGCAGGGGAGGGAGGCAAGCAGGTAACATCCCGTGACCCTGCCTCCACCTACAATGAAGAGACCGGCCTCTATGAGTATTGGGGCGACAGCAATCTGGATATGACCGGCTACCCCGGCATCAATCCCGATAACGGCTATCGCATGCTGGCAAATCTGGAAGGCCCCGGTTATCTGAACCGCATCTGGATCGGTCAGGACTGGGAGATCAACATGCATATCTGGATTGACGGCGAATTGGTGGTGGATACCACTGTGATCGACTTTGTCCGTGGCTCCTATTTCTCCCGGTATGACGAGCTGAGCTTCAAGACCAACTATGTCAATATGTCCGGCTTTGAGGATGGCTACCAGGGCGCCAGTAATCTCTTTGTACCCATTCCTTATAATGAATCCTGCATTGTGGAGGTAGACCTGAAGGAGCGGGACTCAATGTATTATATTGTAGGCTACTACGATCTGGAGGATGGCGCCTCTGTGGAGTCCTTCACCTGGCCCATGAGCGAGGAAAACCATGCTGCACTGGCAGAGGCCAACGCTGCACTGAAGGATGAGACCGTGCCCTATGGCGAAACAATTTATTCCGATACGGTACAACCCGGTGAGACGGTGACCCTTTATGAAAGCGCCACTGCCGGTGCCATTTCCGCAACTACCATGAAGATTGATATTCCCCGGGAGAATTTTGACGACCAGACCTCCCTGACACAGTGGGTTATCAATATGTACTGGGACGATGCCCAGACCCCGGCGGTCAGCCTTCCCGTGGCGGATTTTTACGGAAATGTCTACGGCCTGTATCAGAACGAATGGGATGCAGTGGCCTTTGGCACGACTGCCGATCAGGTGATGTATTCTCAGTGGTATATGCCCTTCAATGCCGCAAAGATCACCCTGACCAACAATTCTGCTACCGCCCGTCAGGTGGATGCCACCTTTAAAGAAGAGGCTCTTACCGACGAGCAAGCCAACGGTCTGACCCGTTTCCATGCCAACTGGCAGCGCAGCTATACCCGCTACGACGACCGCTGGCCCGATGCCCATATGCTTTACGTAGAGGGCGAGGGACGCTTTGTCGGTACCAACCTTCACATTTATCAGATCATTGACCGTATCTGGTGGGGCGAAGGCGACGAGAAATTCTTTATCGACGGCGAGAAGATGCCCACCTGGTTCGGCACAGGCTCTGAGGACTATTTCTGCTATGCCTGGTGTGACTCCGGTCAGTTCGACTTTGCCTACTGCGGCCAGCCCATCAACGATGATGACATCTGGACAGGCGACTATCAGGTACAGATGCACGGCGACAAGATGAACTACCGCATTCACCTCTTAGACAGCATCTGCTTCCATGAGTCCTTCGATGCCAACATTGAGAAATACTACAATGAGGAATCCGCCTCCTATGCCGCAACCACCTTCTTCTATCTGACCAAGGAGACCAGCGGAAACCATGTGGCTGTCTGCCCCACGGCGGAGGAGCGTATTTTCAATAACGACATCCTCACCGGCGAAACGACCTTCTATCCCGGCGCTTATCTGATCAGCCGCAAGATCGCTGATAATACTGCTGTCGAGCCCGTACTCCAGGGCATGATCAATGTCCACGATACCTATGAGTGGTTTGGCGATGTTCAGCTCTTCTGGACACCCACCTCCAAGGATAAGTACATGGAGTTCCTGCTGGAGCTGCCGGAGACCGATGAATATCAGATCGTCCTCAGCAAGACCCATGCCTATGACTATGGCACCTATGCCTTCTACCTGGACGGCGAGCTCCTGGACGAGGAGGATTTCTTTGCTCCCTCTCTGGATCAGACCAATGTGGTGCTGGATACCCGCACCGTCACCAAGGGCGAGCATATCCTGAAAGTCGTCTGTACCGGCAAGAATTACAGCTCTGCAGGCTATATTTTAGGTCTGCACTATTTGGAATTCATCTCTACTTCTGATATTACCTTTGAACCGGAAACAGTAGAACAGTACTTTGGCGGTTCTGTTGATCTGCTGGCCATGCTCAGCGGCTATCAGGCAGCCAATGCCCCCGTCGATCAGGGGCTGGATCCTGCCATCTCTGATAACGGCAGCCATATGTTCTGGCTGTCTGGGGTAGGCGATACTGCGCACTTCTCCTTCAGCGTTCCCGAAAACGGCTACTATGACCTCACCGCTGCCTATACCTGCTTTACGGACTTCGGCAAGTTCGAGCTTCTGCTGGACGGCGTGAAGATCGGTGAGACCTATGATGCCTACAGCACAACCCTTGCGGTTAAAACCGCTACCATCGAAGATGTTCCCATCTTAAAGGGTGAACATACCCTTTCCCTGCGCTGCGTGAGCAAGAACGATGCCTCTGTGGGTACGGTTTTGGGCATCGACTATATCTCCCTGAAGGGCGAGACGACAGCTGACAGCCTCTATCAGGATGTTTCCGCTTACTATAGAGGTTCCGCAGACCTGCTCCGTGCCATGACGGAATATACCTCTACAGAAGCTCCCATCGATCAGGGTGTGGATATGGCCAACGGCTCCGATGACGGCAGCCATCTGTTCTGGTACACCGCCGCACAGGGCACATCCTTGAGCTTCACCGTTACTGTTCCCCAGACTACCACCTATGATTTGACTGTAGGCAAGACCTGCGCCGGCGACTTCGGTAAGTTCGATGTCTCAGTGGACGGCACAGTAGTCGGAACTCTGGACTTCTTCAACGGTGCAGTAACTGTGACACCCTCTGTGATCCACGATCTGGAGCTCAACGCCGGAGAGCACACTTTGACCTTCACCTGCGTGGGCAAAAACGATACCGCCTGGGGCACTCTCATGGGCATCGACTACCTGCGCTTCGACGGTGTTATCGGTGACAAGCCCTTTGTGCCGGAGGAATTCAGCCAGTATTTCAAGGGCTCTTCCCAACTGCTGGGCATGATCAGCTCCTACACCACCTCCGGTGGCCCTGTGGATCAGGGCTTGGATGCAACTATCTCTGACGATGGCAGCCACCTGTTCTGGGCACCTGCCGTGGGCGATGAGCTGGGCTTTACTGTGGAGGCGCCCGAGAACGGCTATTATGATTTCGAGATCGCCCATACCTGCTTCGGTGATTTCGGCAAGTATGATATTCTTCTGGACGGCACGAAGATCGGCGAACTGGACGGCTACTCCGCCTCCCTCGCCGTAAGCAAGGTCATTCTGACAGATGTCCCCGTCCTGCAAGGCGCCCATGTCCTGAGCTTTAAGTGTACCGGCAAGAACGATGCCTCCTCGGGCGTTGTCTTCGGCCTGGACTATATCACCATGAACGGCATCTCTACCGACGAGCCCATTTCTCAGGATGTGTCCTCTTACTACCGTGGCTCTGCCGACCTGCTGCGTGTGCTGGAGAGCTACACCTCCACCGAAGCGCCTCACGATCAGGGCCTGGATCCTGCCATTTCCGACGACGGCAGCCACCTCTTCTGGAGACCTGCCGTAGGCGAGAGCGCAACTTATACCATCACCGTTCCCCAGACCGCCACCTATGATCTCACCGTGGCCAAGACCTGCGCCGGTGACTTTGGTCAGTATGAAGTCTATGTGGACGGCAACAAGGTGGGCGATGTGCTGGACTTCTTCTCCACCGTGATTAAGGTAGAGAACTCCGTCATCGAGGGCATCGAGCTGACTGCCGGAGAGCACACTCTGACCTTCACCTGCGTGGGCAAAAACGATGCTGCCTGGGGCACTCTCATGGGCATCGACTACCTGCGCTTCGACGGTGTCATCGACAATGTAGCAGAGGAAGAACCCGGCGATGATCCTATCCCCGACAACTCCGACCTCTTTGCGGAGGAAAAAGAAGCTGCCAAGGCCGAACTGGAAGCCTATGCCGAGGCCGCTTATGAGTCCGCCGACAGCGATCAGGAGGCGCATATCCTCCGTGCCGTGGCAGTCGCCAAGGTCGCTATCTGTCAGGCCGCAACCGCCGAGGAAGTAGCACAGCTGCTGGCAGAAGCCAAGGCTGAGATCGACACCATCCTGGCAACGACTTATGAAGAGGAACTGGAGATCGACTCCATTGACAGCCTGCTTTACGAGGGCGCTGATATGGTGGCTCAGGTAATCGGCTATACCTCTCCGGAAGCCCCCATCGGTCAGGGCTGCGGCACAGCCTGGAGCCGTGCGGCACACCTGTTCTGGTGTCCCACTGCCGTAGGTCAGGAACTGGAGATCTCTATTGAGGTTCCTTACGATTGCGAGTACGAAGTCAGTTTCGCCTATACCATCTGCCCCGACTACGGCGCATATGATGTCTATCTGGGCGAGACCAAGCTCTGCAGCGTGGATAGCTACGGCGAGATGAATGTGGCTTCTGTGGATTGCGGAACCATCTATCTGACAGCCGGGACTTACACCCTGAAACTGGTCGTCATCGGCAAGAACGCAGCCTCTCCCGCTTACTATGTGGGCATTGACCATCTGGAATTGACCTGCGTGGGCGAGAATCTGGATGTGCTGCAGTACAGAGCTGCTGCCTGCAAGTATTTGGATAATTATAAGGATATCGGCGATTATTCCGCCGAGCAGTGGGAAATTGTGCAGAACGTAATCGAAGAACAGAAGGCGATCATCAACGCCTGCGCTACGGTGGACGAGATTCTTGCTGCCTGGAAGGCTGCCAAGACCGCCCTGGATGCCGTAGAATCCGGCTTGGTTGAATATGACAATCTGGTCTTTGATGCCACCAAGACCCCTGCGGACTTCGCTTGGAACACCGATGACAACAATTATACCAACTGGTCTGTTACCGAAGACGGCCGCACCATGTATGTTGCCTACACCGGCACGGACAGCAAGCGGATCTGGAAGGATCTCATCGAGGACCCCGAGAACTTTACCGTGACGCTGGAGGCCAAGGTAGGGGAGAAGCGTGCCTATATCGAGCTTTTCGGTCAGGCGATTGAGCTGAACTGCGAGCGTGGCAGCGGCTCTCAGATCTTTGATCGGGAGAGCTGGAGCTGGTTTGCGGCCGAGAATCAGGTCTGCTATGTGACCATCGCCCGTGCCGACGGTGGCGATTTGAGCGTAAAGCTCCAGGGCAAGGGCAATCCCACCCCCGTCACCTTCACCAAGAGTGTGATCGATGCCGAAAACAGCAATCTGATCCTGGGTGTCTATGATGTCAATGCCGCTGCTTACTTCTCCGACATCGCCGTAACCGGTGTGGAGGCGCAGACCGTTGACAATTTCGGCTGGGATACCGACGAGATCGGCGGCAGCAAGGATTTCAGCGGCTGGACCAGCCTGGACGGCACGGACATCACCGCAGTTTACGCCGATACCACCGGCAACCACCGCATCTGGAAGGGTCTGGTAGAGGATCAGAATAACTTCACTGTTTATGCAGATTTCAGTGCTCTGACCGAGAGCTCCGCCTATATCAAGCTGCTGGGCCAGACCCTGGAACTGGATGCCCGAAACGGCAACGGCGCACAGCTGGGTGTGAAGCTTAACGGCACGTTCCGGGATTGGATCGCTGCGGAAAATCTTAATGCGCAGGTCTACCTGACCCGTGTCAATGGCGACGACATTGCCGTGACCATCGTCACCAACGGTAAGACCACCAAGGCAGAGTACACTCTGAGCCCTTCCGAGAGCAGTGAGAACGTGGAACTGGGCATCTACGCCGGTACCGTCACCTTTGCCGATCTGGCCGTCACCGAACCCGAGACGGAAGTGGAAGTCCTGAAGAACCCCGGCGACTTCGGCTGGGAGTCCGATTCCGAGGACTTCAGCGGTTGGACAGCAACGGATGAGGCAAATCTCTCTGTGACCTATGATCAGACCGTCAACGGCAGAGTCTGGAAGGGTCTGCTGAGCGATCTGAATAATTTCACCATCGATCTGGATGTGACCAACGACAACACCTCCTCCACGTATATCAAGGTGCTGGGTGTCACTGTCGAGCTGGACTCCAACAACGGCGA
>JAFUPG010000024.1 GCA_017481325.1 Oscillospiraceae bacterium | reverse complement strand
GGTATAGTTGGGAACAGCCGCTGCAATATCTGTGTACTTGATGCGGTAGTTCATCTTCAGGTCGGAGTCGAAGGAGACAGTGTGGCTGATCTTGACAGTAACCTCAGTGGGCTCGGCAGGAACAATCACTTCTTCAGCGCCGCAGACGCAGCTGCCGTTTACGTAGGTGTGATCCTCGGTGGCACTGTAGCCGCAACCGTTGGAACAGACGACGGTATGGTTCTCGCCGTTATTGGTGTAGGTGTAGTCGTGGCCGGTGGACTCGATAACCTCGGTGGAGAGAACTTCACCGCAAGCGTCGCAGGTGACGGTGACAGTGCCGTTCTCGGTGCAGGTGGCTTCCACGGTGGTAGTGGTGGTGTTCACGTGGCCGGTGGCTTCGATGGTCTCGGTGGAGACGACCTCGCCGCAGGCGCAGGTAACAGT
This sequence comes from Oscillospiraceae bacterium, assembly GCA_017481325.1. Next base: position 26,194 of record JAFUPG010000024.1, on the reverse strand, counting down.
GACGGAGCCGGGCTCGGTGCAGGTGGGTTCCACGGTCTCGGTGGTGGTGTTGATGTGGCCGGTGGCGGGGATGATTTCCTCGCTCATGACCGTGCCGCAGTGGCCGCAGACCACAGTGATGGAACCGGGCTCAGTGCAGGTGGCATCCACGGTAGTGGTCTGGCCGCTGTGTGCCTTGACCATGAAGGTGGCGGTGTAGGTGGCATCAGATACCACGGGAACCACGTCGGGGTTCCAGCCGATGAACTCGTAGCAGTTATCCTCATCGGGGGCCTTGGTGGGGTCTACGCCGTTGTTATAGACGGGCATAGCGCTGTGGGCCAGCTCCACAGAGGTCTCAACACCCTCTACGACCCAGGTGATGGTGTAGTAGATGGTGGGAGGATTGACCATTCTGCCGTCAGCGCCAAAGGTATACTTCACACCCGTGGGCAGCAGGCCGTTGGTATTGGTGGGCCAGTAGTCACCGATGGCCAGCTGGCCGTTGGAGCGGACATAGATGATGCCGCCGTCCAGCAGCTGGACAATGCCTGCGCCGTAGCCGATCTGACCGTTAATGTAGTAGTACAGCGTACCGCCCACATCCACGATACCGTTTTCCAGTTCGGGCAGAGGCTCATTGGGGTCAATCTCGGGAGGATTGGTCATGCGGCCCTGCTCGTCGAAGTGGAAATAGCCCTGGGGCAGCAGGTTATTGGTGACGGAGATCCAGTAGTTGCAGTTCTTAACTGCCTTGCCGGTGGAGCAGAAGTAGTAGTAATAGCCATCCAGATAGACCAGGCCGGGCTCGCCTACGATCATGCCGTTCTCGGCATAGTAGGTGTCCTTGCCCACATGGTACAGGCCGTTGAGATCCTTCCGGAACACGCCGTCGGAATCGAAGAGGTAGCGCTCATAGCGATCGCCCTCGGGAGTGAGGACATAGATCATGCCGGTGGCAAAGTAGCCCTTGGGATAGGTGCAATAGTAGGTGTTCTCGCCGATGTCAACCCACTGGCCGATCATGGGAGCGCCGGCCCAGTAGTAACGACTGCCGGTGGAGTCGGTAACGATCTCGCCCAGCACAAGGATGTTATTCTCAAAGGTGTAGGTGCGGCCGTTGATCTTCTGCACGCCGTCCACAGCCTTGCCGGAGGCATCGAAGTAATAGTAGTCGCTCTTGCCGCTGTCGTTGAAGACGGAGCGCCAGCCGGTCATCAGCTCGCCCAGAACGGCATAGTACTTGTTGCCCTGATACTCAAAGAGGCCGGTGATGGTGCCCTGGGAGCCGCCATTTTCATCGAAGAGGTAGAACAGCTCCACAGAAGGATCTTCGAAGCCGGGAACCTTCTGAACGCCGGTAAGTGCCACGTGATCTACGAAGTAGAAGAGCTGGGAGTCAAAGTTGTACCAGCCCTGACGCAGCTGCTTATCCAGGATGAAGGAATCCTTGAAGGTAGCATAGGAGGAGCCGAAGTAAGCGCCCTTCTCGGTAGAACCGTTGATGATGACATCGGTGTTGTCAAAGGGATACAGGCCGTACTTCTGCTGATTCTTCTCCTCCAGAGCGAAGCTGTAGAGGGCATTGGCACGGAGGTAGATCTTATAGCTGACCTCGCCCTGGTTGACGATGGGCAGCTTCTCCGCCTCTGTCCAGGCTGCGTCTGCCTTGGGCTTGGCCTTGATGCCGCTGAGCACGCAGATGGGGTTGGCGGTAGAGGGATCAATGGCCTGGGTCTGGTCGATCCACTTGCAGACGATGGTGAGCTTGTTGTTCTCATCCAGCTCGGCGCTGTACATCTCGAAGAAGTCGTTGCTGACGGTCATGCCGGAGACATCCACATCCAGCTCGGGGGAGAACTGCGCCTCCACACGAACCTCGGTGAGAACGCTGACACGCTCCGCCAGCTGCAGCAGGAAGTCCCATGCGGTAGAACCGGCATCGGCACCGGGGAGCATATAGGTCAGATCCTCCAGCTGAGCGGGGATTTCGATGGACTCCATATCCAGACCAAAGGCGTAGGTAATATTCATCTCGCCCTCGGGATCGTTGATGGTATAGGTCACATTGTCATAGGTATGGGAATTGGAGATCACACGCTTCCATGCCAGGGTGCGGTTGCCGCCGGTGATATCGTTGAAATCAAAGGTGGCCTCGTCGGCATGGAACAGGTGCAGCTCAAAGAAGGCGCCCAACTCATCACTGTAGTTGGCAACCACAGCGGCGGTGACACGGCGCAAGCCGGATTCCGCATTGCCGATGAAGGAATAGCCCTCAAAATAGCCGGCAGTTTCGTCCACTACGCCCATCATGAAGTCATCTTCATTGCAGGCGACGGGGTTGCCGTCGTAGGTGGCCTCAAAGGGAACCTCAGTGGGTACGCCGTAGATGGCCTTGACCACCTCGTCGATGACCACGCCGTTGGGAACCACCACGTGGAGATCCAGATAGCCGATGACTTCACCGTTGGCAACGATCTGTGCCTGGGTATCGCCATTGGCCAGAGCGGTGAAGACACCCTCCTCGGTAATGGTGCCGATGGTAGGATCGGACACGGCCCAGGTCGCACCCTCGGGAATGGCAGCGGCATAGCCGGTGTTGCTGACGCCCTTGGCGCTGAGGTTCAGGGAAGTGCCGATGGTAAGGTAATCATACTCCGCAGAGATGACGGCGTGGTCAAACTCCGTGGAGGGCTTGGCGGTGGAGACCACCACCAGAGAGGAGGCAACGGAGCGCTGATAGCCGTCGGAGGGACGGTTGACCAGAGTGACCGTGTCGCTGCCTTCCTGCTTGGCTGCAAAGGTGGAGGAGCCGCCGCCGTCCAGGTTCATGGCGGTGACGCAGCCGGCATCCAGCATGATCTGTGCCAGTTCTTCGTAGCTGCCGCCGGCAGAGAAGGGCTCCTGACGGCCATCCAGCACCATGAGAACCACCTGACCCTCGGCAGTGATGCCGATGCAGGTACGGGAGGCACGGGTGACGTAGTAGTTGCTGTTGGTGCCGGTGACAGGCTCGCCGTTCTGCACCAGCATGATGCTGCCGCCGATGGCCTCCTGGATCTGATCGGCATAGGCGCTCCACTGGTCGGCAGTGCCGATGAAGGGAGTGCCGTCCTTCAGGATGGCGAAGAAGTTCTTGCCGTTGCCTGCGCTATAGGTCACGCCTTCCATGACCAGGGCGCCGGTGGGCTTGCCGGTGGACATATTGTAGAAGTCGCCGTTAACACCCACGACAGTATAGTAGTTTTCGATGTAGTTGGCTGCATCGTCGGGATTAGAATGCTTTGCCTGGGCGGCTGCCATCTGATCCATCACACGCTGCATGCCCCAGCCTGCGGCGGGGTTGTTGTCCTTGTAGTTGGCGTAGATATTGACATCCTCACGGGTGATATCCACGGTAGCAATGTAGTAAGCCAGCTGCTTGTTGTCGGAAGTCAGGGCATACTTGATGGTCTGGCTGATGCCGGGAGCAAGGGTGGATTCCTCGCTGGAGAACACGGTGTAGTAGGGGTTGGAAGCCTCGGGGGTTTCATCTTCGCCGCCGCCTTCGTTGCCGCCGCCTTCGCCGCCTTCGTTGCCGCCGCCTTCGCCGCCTTCATTATCGTCGCCCTCTTCGCCGCCTTCGCCGCCCTCGGTGGAGCTGTCGCCGGTGTTCAGACGGTCGCCGGCCAGGGAGAAGAGGTAGTCCGCAAAGGCATAGCAGCTGGCCTCACGGAGCGCATCCTCGTTGGAGATGCCACGGTCAGACTCCAGCACCTGCAGACCCACGTTGCCGCTGTAGATATCATAAACAGCGGTACGGACATCTGCCTGGGTGTGAAGACCCATGCCCTTGAAGCGGTTGTTCATGAAGTACTCCGCACGGGCGACATCGGTGAGATCCTCGGTAAAGTATGCCTCGCAGAGGGCATAGAGCGTAGCACCCTTCTTCAGCTCGGCATTGAGATAGTAGGCATCCATATCGCCGTAGAAGTCGTCCATGCCGAAGGCATCGTCTGCATCTACGCCGAAGCAGTTGGCCAGAATGTAAGCTGCCATCTCGTCCACGGTGCCCTCGGGTACATTGCCATATTCATGGCTGAAGAGGATCAGATCGCAGATATCGCCTGCCCAGCCGCCCAGGTCACCGGCCTGCACCGCAGCCACATAGGCGATGTTCATGGCACCGAACATATGGCCGAAGTCTACGCTCTGGCCGTTGGGGATGGTAAACTCCTCCAGATTGCGCAGGTACATGGCAGTGGTGCCGTTGGCGGCATCCTGCTCCTGCACATACTCGGTGAAGGCTGTGATCTCTTTTCCCGCCAGGGTAGACCAGTTGCCGTCCAGATAACGGTCCACACCGGTACGCAGGAAGTTGATCATCAGAAGATTGGGGTCCGTGTAGCTGCTGTTGGAGCCGGCAAACTCATTGGCATAGCCCTCCAGCACCTGCAGATTGGACAAGAACGCATCGTAGTCCGATACGCTGCCCTCCTCTGCCGCCAAAGCCGTGGTGGGAAGCATTCCCAGCACCAGAGCAAGACAGAGCAGAAGCGAGAACAATTTCGTCAGATGTTTCATTGTGTTACCTCATTCCTTGCTTGATTATTATTCGGGCGAGAGCTCAAAAAGGGCAGGCTCCCCCTATAAGATATACCATTTTATTTTACCATTTTGTCCTATGTATTGCAATAGTTTTTCCTTTTTTCTTCGGGTTTTTCCAAAAAATCAACGCTATTTTACACTTGGACAGATGAAACGGAAGGGGCGCCGGGTTCCTTCCGTTTTATTCTCTGTTGATCTGCTTCAGTATCTGCAGCAAGCCCTTGCCCTGGAGCAGCAGCATTCCGATACAGTACAGGCCGCAGACCACAGCCAGCACTGCCACATAGTTCAGCCCCAAATTCTGCAGCCACTGCCCCAAAAGGTAAAACAGAGGCAGCGCCAGGGCATTCTCCCCGAAAAACAGCAGCAGGTGCTTGCCATCGAAGAGCTTTGGTAGAGTGGTGTCCAGTTCCTTGGCGCCGAAGTGGAGGATCAGAAGCCCGGAGATCAGCGTGACCGCCAGGGTGGCAAGGGCCGGGCCGATGATGCCCAGAAGAGCATAGAGCAGGAAATTCAGGCAGAAATTGGCTGCCAGCGTTCCCAGACCCAGCAGGAAGAGCTTCATGGTTTTGCCGGCGGCGCTGAGAATCAGAGTAATGTTGGTAAAGCGCAGCAGATCCACCAGAATATAGATGCAAAAAATCGGCAGACCGTTCAGATATTTTTCTGAATACAGCAGCTTCATGACCTGCGGAGATGCTGCCAGCACGGCGCAGCACAGGACGGTGGTGGGGATATAGGCGATGCGCAGAAACAGCCGGTAGAGCTTCGCAGCCTGTTCTTTTTCGCCCGCAGCGATCCGGGCGGTGATCTTGGGCAGCAGCACCGTGCAGAAGGAGGACATGATCACGTCAAAGGGCAGCACCTTGGAGGCATTGGCATACATGGCCAGGGTCTCGGTGTCGGTCATCCAGAGGATCAGGTACTTATCCAGATCCCGATTCAGAGTGTTGATCATGATAAACAGACCCATGGGGATGCAATAGCGCAGGATCTCCCCTGCCAGCCGGAGGCTGACCTTGCCCAGGTGTAATTTGTTCTTTCGGAGGATCAGCACAAAAAGAAGGATCTGCAGCAGATCCAAAGTCAGGGTGGTCAGGAAAATCAGCAGAATGTTCTTCGAGCCCATGACCACGATCACCACCACCAGCAGGCGCACCAGGGAGATCAACAGGTTGCGGATGGCCAGCAGCTTTGCCCTGCCTACGCAGACCAACAGGATCTGGAGCATGGAGATGATATTTTGGAAAAAGGGCAGCGCTGCCGCAAAGACCAGCAGACGCTTGACCTCCGGATTTTCAAAGGCCGTCAGCAGCGGCAGCGCCATGACCACCGCTCCCGCCACCGCACTGACCACGGATTGCAGACAGAAAATGGTGGAGAGATATTTTTCCCGTTTTTCCGGGTCGGCACAGCTGCTGTAGAAGTAGTTCACGCCGTCCATCATGCCCAGGATGGTCAGGGAGGATACGGTGGAGACCATCAGCAGGATCTGGGCATAGGTGCCGTAATCGTAGGCGCTCAGATGCTCTGACAGGAGCCGGGTGATGGCCAAGCCCAGCAGAATGGTGACAAATTTGACGGCAGTGAGCAAAATGCCGTCTGCCGAGGCGCCCCGGAGCAGTTTACCGGCCTTCATTGGGCAGTTCCTTTACGATCCGGGCGGGATTTCCCGCTGCCACGGAGTAGGGCGGCACATCCTTGGTCACCACGGCATGGGCGGCGATGATGGCGCCCTCCCCCACCGTAACACCCTTTCCTACGGAGGCGTACTCCCCGATCCAGACATTGTCACCGATGACCACAGGGGCATGGGCAGCGTGCTTCCAGCGGGCGGCATCGCCCCGATGCCCCTGCAGGCAGATCTGCCGCCGCTGTTCGGGATCGGTGGGATGGTTGTTGTTATCATAGATATGGACATGGTTGGAGATCATCACGCAGGAGCCAATGCTGATATGCTCCACACTGCCGATGACGGAGTGCTCGTGGATGGCGGTATGGGCGCCGATGGTGATCTTCCCCTCCGCCTGGGACTCCAGCTTGCCGATGATCATACAGTTTTCACCGATTGCAATGAGGCCGGGATGCTCCGCAATGCAATTGGATTTTGCGCTGTAGACGAAATTCTCGCCCAGACGGGCATATTTCCGAAAGCGTCGCCGCCGCAGAAGGCGCTTGAACAGATGCCAGGGACGGTCGGGATACCACAGTTTTTTGATTTTATTCAACATGGGAGGCTCCCTTCTCTCCTGCAGCGGAAGCGGCGGCTTCCGGGGATTTTGTGATCAGCATGGCCAGGAAGGCCATGAGGAAATTGCCCATGGTAATGAGCTGGAACATTCCGTGGAGGGCAAAAAACAGCACCAGCACCAGCAGAAGGACAATATATTTACCAAAGAAGCTGCGATCCCCATTCTCGGGGGCATTGCGCAGCATACTCCGTGCCGCAGCGATATAGAAACCCACATACAGCACAAGCCCCACAGCGCCCACATAATATAGGATCTCAATATAAAGATTATGCGGATCCTTCACCAGTCCATCTGCCGCCAGACCCTGGCCGAAGAGAAGGCTCAGAGGATCGTGGAAAATGATCTCCAGATAGTCCGCATAGACAGCGGTACGGCCTGTAGTCAGCTCATCCAGGCTGCCGGCGCTGTTCAAACGGGTCAGAACCACCGCCAGAGGCGAGCCCTCCCATAACAGCAAAAAGCTCAACCCGGCTACGGCCAAAGCCGTCAGCACGCAGCCCCAGATCAGCTTGCGGCTGCCAAACTGCCAGAGAATATAGCAGCCGGCCATCAAAACCGTCACCAGGAGGAAGGTCTTGCTGTAGGTCAGCACGCCGAAGACAGCGCTGGGAGCGGCAAGCAGCCAAAAGCTCAGCAGCGAGATATGGCGACAATCCCGAAGCTTCAGCAGCAGGCCGAGAACCACCACCAGCATGGTCATGTAGTAGTTGGGGTCCTCAAAAAGGCCACGGAAACGGGTGATATCGGTGCCCCAGACCGCAACGGATTCCGCTCCGATGACACTTTGCAGCTGCCAGGTATTACGCAGCGCCAAAGCGTACAGCGAGGAAAGCACCACGCTGATGCAGAAGAGTTTGGCGGCCCGAAGGGCAGATTCCCCATTCTGCCGGGGCAGAATAACAAAAAACAGGAATAGTTGGCCAAAGCACAGCAGGAATTTGGGAATATCCAGCTGCATCCGTGCTAAAAGATAATTCATCAGCAGCAAGAACCAGACCACAGCGCTGTCCGCCCGGACACTGCCCCGGATCAGGTACCACACCGCCGCAAAAAGGCAGAGGTAAACCTGCAAAGACATACCGCCCGGGGCTCGGAACAGATGGAACAGGGGCAGCAGGATACAGTAATCCGCCGTAAAGATCCCCGAGGAGTAGCGCACTGCACGGTAGACAAGGATCAGCAGCGCACCGTAGCAGAGATAGCTGCTGACAAAGGGCGATAGGAAAATCAGCAGCAGTGCCAATGCCATGGAGCCCACGGGATAGGCCATGGCAGTATTCACTTTCAGGCGTAGTCCGTGGAGTCCGGCGGTGAGATTCATAATGTATCCTCAAAAATCTGTCAGGCGGTGGAATTCCGCCAGAGCGGTTTGGTTGTCAGAAGCGGATGGGTGGATGGTTTCCCGGAGATCGCCCCGGGACAGGAGAGACAGGAGGCTCTCCTGAAGGGCTTTGTCTTCATTGTCGCAGACCCAGCCGCAGCCTCTGTCTGTGACCATTTCCGAAGCGGAGGTGGTGCGGACGGTGAGAATCGGCAGGCCAAGGCAGGCCGCCTCCTCTATGACCAGAGGCGCAGCCTCGTGGCAGGAACTCAGGAGGAACAGATCTGCCCCGGGCATATAGCGGTAGGGGTTGGCCTGCTCGCCGTGGAAGATAACACTGTCGCTCAGCTGCAAGTCCCGGCACAGGATCTGCAGTTCCTGCCGTTTTGCGCCGTCGCCCACCAGATGAAGCTTTGCATGAAAGCCCTGTTTGCGTGCCGCGGCCAGGGCACGGATGGCTCTGTCCACGCCCTTTTCATGGGCAAGGCGGCAGACCATGAGAATGTGGAAGCAATGGGGCGTATAAACCACGGGATTTTCCGCAGCCAGAGCCCGGATCTCTTCAAAGCGATGGCAATTATGCACCACGCTGCAGCGTTCCTCCAGCTGCGGCAGTACGGAAAGGAGGGCCTTTCTGCAGCCCTGAGAACAAGCGGCGATGGCATCAAATTCCTCCAGAAGGAGGTTGTTATTTTTGTGATTTGCGCCACAGGTGGCGTAGTCGCAGTGGAGAAAGGCGATTTTCTTCCCGGCACGGGTGCGGCGCAGGACAAAGTCCTGCACGCCGCCATAGAAGTTTTTGGGATTTCCGTTGTGGAGGAAGGCAATGGCACAGTCGTATTCCTCCGGCAGCGTTTTTTTGCTCCAAAGGAGCAGCCGCATCACCCAGTGCCTCCCGAACAGCTTTGTCAGAGCCGCCAGAATGCCACGGGTCAAGCGCTGCTTCAGCCCCCGGCACTCTCCCTGGCTGCGCCCCAGATAGGCAAACAGACTCCGATCCTCCAGGAGCTTGACCTGCGGCGGCAGCTTATTGGCATATTCGCCCCTGTTTTGAAAGAGGTAAAGGCTGATCTCACAGTCCTCGGGGAGATTCCACAGGAGATTGTACAGGCTCTTTTGCACGCCGCCGACTTTTAGGTTGTTATTGACGATCAGTATCTTTTTCATGACTTTTTCTCATAGGGCAGGAGCTTTTTTCCGCCCCGAACTCCGGCGAAAACCAGCTTCAGCCGCCGCCAGACCCCAACGGAGGTTTTGCGCTTAAAGCGGATGGCAAAATACGGCGCCATAAGCCAGGGGCAGCGTGGGAAGAGATGGCGCACCAGAGCGCCCTTGTCGTAAAAGTATTTTTCATTGTAAGAGGTGAACCAGGTGGAGCTATCCTTGCAGCAGGTACCCAGAACATAGCTGCTGCCATAGACCTTCAGGCCCTTGTCGAAGCAGGATTTCAGGAACAGGCTGTCCTCCCCGGCAGAGTAACGGCAGCCACCGCCGAAGCAGCGGTGAAAGCTGAGATTGGCTCGCAGCAGTGCTTCCCGGCGCAGAGCAATGGTGTAGGTGCCGTAGCGCAGCGCATTAAAAACACGCAGGCGCTTTTGCGGCGGCCGACGTTTGCTTGTCACCTGTCCGTTTTTCACAATATCCATGCCAAAAATCAGCACATCTGCCTTGGGATTCTCGGCAAAGGCACGGCATACCTCGCTGTTGAGGCCGTCATAGTAGACCACATCATCGTCTGCCAGGAGCAGTAACTCCCCTTCCGATGCCTGGAGGGCAATGTTGCGGTTGACACCCACCCCTCGGGTTTTTGTGGTGATCATTTTCACCCGACCGCAGGGGCGCTCCATGGTCTGCACCTCCTCCCGGTCTGCCTGGTTGGCAAACAGGACAGCGCAATCCATATTCATTTTTTCCGCCAGAGACAGATCCTTTTGGTGCATGGTGGCGACCAGAACCTGCAGCTTTTCCATGGTCTTTGTCCTTTCCGCAGAGGTTTATCGAATACTTCGCTGGTGAACTTCAAATTTCATGCCGTCCCGGTAGCCCTCATAGGCCTCATAGGAGCGGTGCAGATCTATCAGAATGCAGTGGCGCTTTTCCTCCCGCTCCGCCTCTGTGGGAATGCGGCGGTAGTCGCCGTACAGATGGCGCAGCAGACAGTCATAATCCGCCGGGACAGGGTAGCTTTTCCCTTCAAAGGGCAGCTCTGTGCTGCGGGCAAACCACACTCTGGGGTAGACATTCTTCCCAAAATCCGAGGCTGCGCCGAAAAAGCTGTGCACCATGGGGCTGTTTTCTTTTCCGCTGGTGGCCAGCTTCCAAAAGAGTTTTCCCGGAAGCAGGCGGCATAAGTGCATAAAGAGCTTCTTGCCCCGGCTGTCTGTGTCGTAGCCACGGGCATACAGGCCTTTGGCTATGACAACTTTCGATGCGTAAAATTGCAGTTTTCTGCCCAATTTGCCGCCTGCGGCATTGTCCAGGGGGAAGATATCCATATAGACACCCTGATGGCAGGCCGGGTCCCTGGGGTGGTATTTTTCCAGGCAAGTGGTGCCATTGAGGCGCAGCTTTGAAAAAAACAGGGGCCAATGCTCCGAAAACTCCTTCTGTAAGAAGAAGCGTTCCTCATTCAGAACGGTGGGGGCATCCTTTAGAAAACGCTCATAGTCCCTGCGAAGCATGATCACATCCAGATCATCGTCCCAAGGGATAAAGCCCTGATGCCGAACCGCTCCCAGCATGGTCCCTGCGAACAGCATATAGGAAATATTCAGTTTCTTGCAGACACGGTCAAACTCCTCCAGGAGGCTGCGCAGCGCCTGCTGATGCTGAGAGAGGGTCGCCCCGATGATCTCTGTATGCTCCATGGGCTTCCCTCTCCTCGTAATTTATTTTATTCTGCCTTGCTGCGGTATTTGCGGAGGCTGCGGAAGGCATAGTGCCCAAAGGCCCACAGACTCTTATACAGCGGCAGGTGGAGGTAATCCCGATAGATCCTCCAGCGGTTTTTTGCCGCCTTTTTCTTGTTAAAAGAACGGGAATTCTCTACAAAACGCCAATCCACCAGCACTTCTGCGCAGCCGACGGCACGGTAGCCGTTCTGCAGCAGCTGCAGCCAGAGGACATAGTCTTCGTGAAAAAAGTCCGTCAGAAAACGGTGCTGCTTCAGCAATTCTGCCCGTAGTATCACCGCCGAACAGCCGATAACATTCTCCTTCAGGAGCTCTCGGAAGTTCACCGTTTCGGGAACCAGATAGTCCGCCTTCACCTTCTTGCCGGAAGGGTCCACAATGGCATAAGCACTGTAGGCGAAATCGGCGCCGGTCTGCTCCAGAAGTGCCAGTTGCTTTTCCAGCTTGTCCGGGTGCCACAGATCATCGGCATCCAGAAGCGCTACGTAACTGCCCCTGCAAAGGTCAAAGCCACGGTTCCTGGTGCGGGCAACGCCCATATTCTTTTCATTCCGGAGCAGCCGGATTCTGGCATCCTCACGGGCAAATCGCTCTGCCAGCTGACAGGTGCTGTCCGCAGAGCCGTCATCCAGGATCAAAAGCTCCCAGTTCTCATGGGTCTGCCCACGGACAGAGCCAATGGCTTCGGCTATAAATCTGTCTGCATTGTATGCCGGCATGATCACCGAGATCAATGGTTCTGTCATAGCTGTACTCCTCTTTATCTGGCACCCTTTTGGGTGATGACCACACGAAAAGTCATTAGCAGGCATTTCAGATCCATACGGAAGGAACACTGGCGAATGTACTCCATATCGTAAACGATCTTCTCCTCCGGCAGGAGGTCATAGCCGCCATTGACCTGCGCCCATCCGGTCAGACCGGGGGTCACTGCAAGACGGTTCTTGAAGCCGTGGATATAGGTCTCAAATTCCTCGTAAAAGACCGGACGCTCGGGCCGGGGGCCTACAAAGCTCATGTCCCCAACCAGAATGTTCCAAAGCTGGGGAAGCTCATCCAGTCGGGTTTTGCGAAGGAATTTGCCAAATTTGGTGCAACGCTCATCGTCATCCTTCGCCCAGCTGGGGCCGTCCTTCTCTGCGTCGTGCCGCATGGAGCGGAACTTGACCAGCATGAAGGGCTTGCCGTTGAGACCCAGGCGCTCCTGCCGATAGAAGGCAGGACCTTTGGAGGTGAAGAACACCAGAATTCCAAGAATCAGCATGGGCAAAAAGAGCAGCAGGATCAAAAGGGAAGACATCAGAATATCAACGATGCGCCGAAAGCGCAGATACCCCTTGCCTGCCTTACATTTTTCCGTGGAAATCCAGTATTCCTGACGGGCATTGACCGCTTCCATTGTCGGTGCCACGCTCGTGTTAATTCCTCGAGGCATGGACGATCTCCTTTTCTGTTTATGCAATATGCAAGCGCTAAAAAGCAGCACTCAGTGACCTGCCACAGCTGCGGCAGGTCACTGTAGAGTGAATTATTGTATTATAGCGGTCAGTCCATTACGCTGCAGGTGATGGTAATGGTGTACTGAATGTCCTCTCTGCCTTCGTCGGTGTCGAAGAACTGGGCGATATAGCCCACGTCCATCTTCATGGTATTGATGGTGGAGTTGACATTGGAGATGTACTTGATGGCGGAAGGATCACCGGTGGCGCCGGCGAACTTCATGTCGATATAGTTCTGCCATGCAGCCAGCTCTTCCTCGGTCCAGCCGTCGGCATAGCCGGCCTTGGCCAGAGCGATACCCTCGTCCAGCAGGTCACGCATGTGGCCGGAGGGGAAGGCTGCGGCAAAGTTATTGCGGTTGGCAATGAGCAGAGGCAGCAGAACCTCTACCACACGGCTGTCGCCGGTCAGGTAGGAAGTGCCGTCGGAAACCTTGTTGCCCAGGTTATCTTCGATGGTGACGGTGAACTCGTAAATCTTTACCTCGCTGTAGGCCTTGCAGAGGATCTTCACCAGCTCGGCACGGGTGATGTTCTGCAGGGGGCGCAGGTAGCCGTCGGGATAGCCGTCGATAACGCCGGCGTGGTACAGGGCATTCCAGTAGCCCTTTGCCCAGTCGGGGATATTGGCATAGTCAGTCTTGTCTTCCAGGCCGGTGCTCTTCTCGGTGAGACCGGCAGCCAGACAGACCATCTTCACAGCCTCGCTGCGGCTGATGGGGTCGTTGGGACGGAAATTGCCATCGGGATCGCCCACGATAATGCCGTATTCGGCGCAGGCCTGGACATGGGGATAGTACCAGATGCCGGGCTCAACGTCCTTAAAGCTGTGAGAGGTAACATCCAGAGGCATCTCATAGGCCAGAGCCAGAACCTTTGCCACCTCTGCACGGGTGATATACCGGTCAGGACGGAAAGTGCCGTCAGGATAGCCGTTGAGGACACCCTTCTCTGCCCAGGTCTCAATGTAGCTCTTTGCCCAGTGGCCTTCCAGATCGGAGAAGGTGGCTGCGGCAGCAGCAGGCAGCAGCAGGCTCAGAGCGAGCACAAGAACAAGTGCCAACGCTAAGACTTTCTTTTTCATTCTTATTCCTCCTAAATTGAAAATTACTACGATATTCTATTCGGTTTAGCCGAAATAATCTGCATATTTTTCCAGGAAGGCGCTGCGGGCGCTCTCCTTTTCGCTGGCGTAAGCGTAGCGAATGTCGGTAATCAGGGACATGCTGCCTCCGGTCTCCAGGAGAAGATAGCTCAGCTCCTGGCAGATGGCATCCATCCGGGAGTCACACTCGTCCTCCAGGGCATAGGCCGCATCAATGCAGGCAAAGGCTATGTCCTGCTTGCGCTCCGGGGTGCGTTCCTCGGGAGGAAGAGACTCATACTCACTGACAGCCGCTGCCTCCAGGGCGAGAAGCTGGGCGGTATAGTAGTCACGCAGCCCATAGACCTCCGTGACCAGTTCGTCGATCCTGGCCTCCTTGGCGGCAAGATCCGTATTTTCCGTGGGTTCCGTAGAATGGCTCGGTTCCGTTACGGGGGGATCTGTAGGCTCCGGAAGGCTTGTGGAGGGAGCGCTGGGCTCCTCTGTGGTGGGGGTAGGAAATTCCTCCGTTTGGGAGGGGGCGGTGCTTTCCGGCCCGGTTTCCTCTGTGGGAGCACTTTCTGTTGATGTCGTGCTCCCGTCCTCTGAGGACGGCAAGGTGGAATCCTCCGTGAATTCACCGGGAGACGTGGAGGGCTCCTGATCTCCCGGCAGTGTTACCTTGGGAAGCTCCGTCTGCCCCGCTGTGTAGTCCAGATAGATCCCCAGACCCACCAGGAACAGCAGTGCCAGAGCGGCAGGCACGATCCACAGTAGTTTTTTCTTCATAGCGTTCTCCGATCCGGGCTCGGGAAAATACTTGCTCAGTCTCTCTTTTTCCCTCGTCCGGCTTTTTCGTAGCCCCTGTAGTAGCGCTTTGTGCTATCCTGGCGGCTGCCGTTATAGACAAAGCCCAACACTCGCAGGCCCACCAGATCCATCTGGCGCATGGCATCCGCAAGGGCTCTCTGCTCTACCACACCGTTACGCACCACCATAATCACGCCGTGGAGCAGCTTTGCCATCACCAGGGCATCGGTAACCACCGTAACCGGGGGCAGGTCGATGATAATATATTCGTAGGTCTTGCTCAGTGCCTCCAAAAGCTGCGCCATACGGGCAGAGCCCAGCAGCTCGGAGGGGTTGGGAGTGATATCTCCCGCACACAGAACTTCCATTCCCTCCATAGCGGCACAGGGACGGATCACCGTGCGGTGATCCTTATCGCTGATCAGGAGGTTGCTCAGACCGGGGCTGGGTGGCAGCTCCAGCTTGGTTGCCACCGTGGGCAGGCGCAGGTCTCCGTCGATCAGGAGGGTCTTTTTGCCCGCCTCTGCCAGGGAATAGGCCAGATTACAGGCGGTCATGCTCTTGCCCTCGCTGCTGACCGTGCTGGTCACACCGATGACATGGCAGCTGCGCCCCTCTGCCGGGAA
The DNA here is from genome assembly GCA_017481325.1 of Oscillospiraceae bacterium. Next base: position 11,124 of record JAFUPG010000024.1, on the reverse strand, counting down.
GGAAAAGGTGATATTGGTGCGCAGAAGCTTATACGCCTCAGAGGCGGCAAAGCTCATATTGGCTCCGAAACGGGTCTCCTGATTCCAGCCGTCGCTCTGGGCGGCATTGTGATTCTTTGCCATCAGCGATCCCCCTTCCTGTTTCCGGTCTTGGGAGCATAGCTGCGATAATAGTGACCTCTGCTCTTTTCGTCCATATCGGGGATCACCGCCAGCAGCGGTACCTTCGGGTAGGCGTAGGTCAGATACTCTTCAGAGCGGATGGTATTATTAAACAGCTCGCCTAAAGCCAGGCACAGCAGACTCAAAACAAAGCCCAGCACAAAGCCCACCACCGCCATAAGACCATAGCTGGGAGATGCCTGCTTGGTGGGAACTACGGAATAGTCCACCACCCGGACGGAGCTGCCGTCCACAATGCCGGCGATCTGGCCGGGCAGAACCACGGCAATGGTATTGGCAATACGGTCGGCCTCTACGGGATCGGTGGAGGTGACGGTCACCTCAAAGATCTCTGTGCCGTTGACCGATTCGGCGGAGATCATCTCCGACAGGTCCTCGTAGGTATAGTCCACACCGGCCAAGTCGATGACACGCTCCAAGGTGGAACGGCTGCGGAGAATGACCACATAGGTCTTGACCAGATTCTGCGCCGCTGTCAGGGCGGAATCAGAGATGCTGAAGCCGGTGGAGCCCACGGAAATAGAGGTATTATTGACGTAGAGCATGGTGGTCGCTTCGTACTTCGGCGTAACGAAAAACACAGCGATCCCCAAAAGCAGAGCGCAGGACAGCACCGCTGCCACAGCAACGACCCAGGCTCTGCGCCACACCGCCTGGGCAAGGCGTTTGAGGTCTGTGCCGCCGATTTTTTTCTTCTCCGTCATAGGCTGTCTTCTTTCAAAATAGTATTGCTACACGTCAATTTCTTCTGTCAGGACGGCAAAATGGGTGCACTTCGCCCATTTATGCCATCCCGAATACATTATATCCCCCCGGGGGGAAAAAGTCAATAGCCGCAGCTCCGTTTTTTGCGCAGCGCCGCTGCAATACCGGAGAATAATTTCTGTTACTTCTTGACAAATACATTTTCCTTTTGTAGAATTATGACATTACAAGTAAGGAGGTTCTTTATGAAACACGCAAAGAAACTGGCGGCACTGTTGCTGCTGTTGGCCTTGAGCCTGCAGCTGTTTGCCTGCCACAGCCAGCCCTCGGAGACAACTCCTCCCACCACAGAACCCACCGAAAGCGCCACCGAGCCCACCACCGAAGCGCCGCCCACGGCTGCTGACATCTACGAAGATGCCATTGCCGCTATGGAGGCAGAGGAGGCAGGTGCTTATGACTTTATGATCAGCACCATCCGTTACAGCGGCAATGCCGTCATCCAAGACGAGACGAACCGCACCCTCCGCTACAGCGGTCTTGGCACGGACAGCTATACCGCCGTGCTGGACAACAAGACCACCATGGCCGATTGGGATCCCATGGAGTACCGTGAAGTCTATAACGGGGGCAGCATGTACTGGTTCATCCCCAACGAGAAGACGGAGGATGGACAGGATCCTGTCCTGTTCACCTGCCGGATGGATGCCCAGGCTTATCAGCAGCGCCTTCTGCCCCTGAATCTGCTGGACCCCAGCCTCTATGGCAGCGCCGTCATCGAGACGGAGGGGCATCTGGTGTTTACGGAGCCCACAGCCCTTGAGACCTGGCTCATCCCCGAGGACAGCGAATATGTGACCCTGACCGATGCCAGGGGCGAGCTTCAGCTGGACAGCCAGGGCAAGCTCAAAACCATGACCTATGAGGTCAGCTACACCAAGGGCTTTGTGGAATTTGAGCAGAAATTCACCCTGACACCTGCCGCTGCGGAGGCAGAGTTGGATACCACCCTCCCCGCACGGGAAACCCCCATTGTTCTGGAGAATATGGATCTGCTGAACCTGATGATGTTCTCCAACTACGCCGCCTACAGCATGGCAGATTGCAGTGCCGTCTGCGAAACCACCGACCTGATCGTCAGCGAAGCCGGCGGTGCTGTTCTGATCCTCAATAACGAGATGCAATCCTGCGGCTCCAGCGCCGAATATATGGCCAAGGTGAGCAACTCCGTCAACATTTCCCAGGGTCAGCAGCAGGGCACCTACGAAACCGAGGAGATCCTTCGTGACGGCACAGGCACCTACTCCGTCAACGGTGAAGTTTCGGAGGTCATTGATGAGGTAGATACCGAGAAATTTGCAGAGTATATCCTGCTGGAAACCACCTTCTGCCTCCCCCACCCCTCGGAGATCGCATCCGCTGAGCTCAGCGAAGTCGGTGGCTACTGGCGGATCTTCTATACCGGCAACGACACCTACAGCCGTCATCTGGAGGACCGTGCCACTAAGAGTCTTTTCCAGGACCCTGATATGCTGGATGACCTGGCCGAGGCCTATGAGACCGACCTGCTGGAGTGCTATCTTTACATCAACAAGGATACCCTTCTGCCTGCTGCGCTCAGCATAAGTCTGGAAAGCCGCCACAAAGTCGAGGGCTACTTCTTTGCCCTGAACGTCAACACCGACCAGACCTTCGACTACGGCGACCCCGGCGTCTATGAGGAGATCACCGAGGAGATGTTCCCCGAGGAGGAGCCTGAGGAGAAGGCAACTCCCGTATTCTACGAGGTCACCTCCCCCGAGGGGCAGAAGATGTACCTCCTGGGCACCATCCACATTGGCGACGAGCGCACCGCTTACCTGCCCCAGGAGATCTATGATGCCTTCGACGCCTCCGATGCTCTGGCTGTGGAATTTGACCTTCTCAGCTTCTATGACGAAGTAGAAGCCGACGAGGAAATGCAGGAGGCCGTTGCAGAAACCTACTACTACAGCGACGGCACCACTGCCAAGCAGCATCTGCCCGAGGAACAATATGAGCAGCTGATGGATATGGCCAGATTCTGCGGCATGACCCTGATGGCAGAGAATATGTACCCCTCCATTGTCAGCAATCAGTACACCAACCGTATGCTCTTCGGCTCCAACACCCTCACCTCTCTGCAGGGTGTGGATTACCGCTTCCTGACCATGGCCCACGAGCGTGAAATGGAAGTGCTGGAGGTGGAATCCGCAGAGCTGCAGATGGGTATGGACGGCGAGTACTCCGATCTGTTGCAGAAGTATCTGGTAATCGATGCCTACGAAACCGACCGCAACAGCTACGTTGCCCACAGCATTGAGCTTTATGAGCTCTGGTGCTCCGGTGATGAGGAGGCGCTTATGGAGTATCTCCGGGATGACGAGATCCCCGAGGATGCCACCGAGGAGGAGATCCAGGCCAACGAGGAATACAACAACCATTTGCTGGCAAACCGTGACGCAGGCATGCTGGAAAAGGCAGAGGAATACCTGGCCAGCGGCAAGACGGTGTTCTTCGCCGTAGGTCTGGCACACCTGCTGGGCGAGACCGGCCTGGTGGATGCCCTGCGTGAAGCGGGCTACACCGTAACACTGGTGGAATACGCCCAATAAGAATCAGATGACACCCGAAAAGGAGACACTTCGTAAAGAGGTTGTCTCCTTTTTTCTATGCAGGGAAAAAATGACACTTTCAATTGAGGCACACCTCCTTGCGGAGGTGTGCCTCAACCGGGTGTCCGTTTTTGTCTTTTATTTTTCTCTGAGCTGTTGGCTGATGGCCCCGGCGGCTTCTTTGACCGCCTTTGCCATGGCATCGAAGGTCTCCTGCTCCACGGTGGCCATGCAGATAATGGCAATGGCATGGTCGCATTGGCCGCTGCGGTCAATGATGGGCGCAGCCACAGATTTCAAGCCCAGCTTGTACTCCTCGATCTCGTAGGCCACACCCTGACTGCGGATGTCTTCCAGCTGCTGCAGGAGGATTTCTTCCCGGGTGATGGTGTGGGGTGTATAGCGGGTGAGTTCTTTGCGCTGCAGCAGACGCTTTGCCTCATGGAGGGACTTTTGCGCCAGGATGGCTTTGCCCTGGCAGGAGCAGTGCAGCGGCAACCGTGTGCCCTCCTCGGAGACAATGCGGAATCCGCCGTGGGGCTCTTCACACAGCGCCAGAAGCAGCTCGTTACCGGACAGACGTGCCAGGTAGGCAGACTCTCCAAAGCGATCCACCAGTTCCTGTAAATAGGGGGCGCAGCAGCGGGGCAGATCCCAGCTGCGGCTGACGGCGCTGCCCAGTTCAAAGAGATGATAGCCCAGGCGGTACTTGCCGTCGGAGCTGTTCTGCTCCACCACAGCGGAGTCCAGCATGGATGCCAACAGCCCGTGAATGGTGCTCTTCGCCCAGCCGGTGCGCTGCTCCAACTCCCGAAGGGACAGAGGCCGACGCTCCTGCCAGAAGCAATCCAGCAGCCGTATGGCTTTTTCTACAGAGTAGACCCGACGTCCTCTGGTTTCCACGGTGGCTCACCACCCTTTCTCTTACTTCAGATAAATATATTTGCCGCCACGGTACTCTCTTGCTACGCCGATGCGCTGGGCAGAGGGTACGGCATTTTTCAGCTCTTCAAACATGGCATCTGCGTCCTCGGGATCAACGGCGATCAGCAGGCCGCCGGAGGTCTGGGGGTCAAAGAGCATATCCTGCACCGCCAGAGGTACTTCACCCGGCTCTACCATGGCCTCGGCAAAGTGGCGGTTGCGGTACATACCCGCCGGAAGCATTCCCCACTCCGCAAACTCCAGAGACTCGGGGATCAGATCCATCTTGGAGGTATCGTACTCGATCTCCACGCCGCTGCCCTGGGCCATCTCCAGCGAGTGACCCATGAGACCGAAGCCGGTGACATCGGTGCAGGCATGGACACGGTACTTCACCATGACATCACGGGCGGATTTGTTCAGGGTGGTCATGAGGGTCTTGGCTCTCTCCTTTAATTCCGGGCTCAGGAGATCCGCCTTGGCGGCGGTGGTGAGAATGCCGATGCCCAGAGGCTTGGTCAAAAACAGCACGTCGCCGGGTTTGGCGCCGCAGTTTTTCAGCAGCTTCTCCGGATGAACAAAGCCTGTGACTGCCAGGCCGTACTTGGGCTCGTCGTCCAGAATGCTGTGGCCGCCGGTGATAATGGCACCGGCCTCATAGACCTTGTCGTAGCCCCCACGGAGCAGAGCGTGTACTGCCTCCTTGGGCAGGCTCTCGGGAACGGCCATAATATTCAGAGCCAGCTTGGGCTCGCCGCCCATGGCGTAAACATCGGACAGGGCATTGGTAGCGGCAATGGCACCGAAGGTGTAGGGATCGTCGTCAATGGGCGGAAAAAAGTCCACGGTCTGCACCAGGGCCAGCTCGTCGGAGATGCGGTAGACCGAGGCATCGTCAGACTTGTCGAAGCCCACTAAAAGATTGGGGTCAGAGTGGACACGGATGCCGTCCAGCAGCTTGGCCAGCACACCGGCACCTACCTTTGCGCCGCAGCCGGCGCATTTGGCTAACTTGGTCAGTTTGATCTCTTCCATGATTTATCCCTCCGAAAATCTCAAAATTGCCTCCAGAACGCCACCGCCGATGGCGAGGGCCTTATCGGAGACCTGATAGCAATAGGAAACCTCTCCACGGGGATCTACGTCACCGGCCTTCATGCCCTTGTGGACGGGAACTCCCTCGGCCAGAAGGCCACGGAGCACACCGCTGAGCTGGCAGTACATGGGTTCCTCCCCCACGTAGCCTGCCACATCCCCCTGCTCCACCAGATCGCCGATCTGACGGACAGGGCGGAACACCCCCTCTGCCGGGGCACGGAGCACCCGTTCACCGGCGAAACCGCCGATGAGGCCGGGAATATTGGTATTGGGCAGGGGCGAGCCCTCGGTGAGTACTCTGCCAAGGGTATGGCCACGCATGGTCTCCACAGCGGCATGGCAATCCACACCCACCGTAAAGCCTGGGCCAACACCCACCACACAGGGGGCATGGGTAATGCGTGTGCCCAGATTGCGCTTGGCAAGGATGGCATCCACCACCGCATCGGGCCTCAGCTCCGCAATGCAGGCTCCCTCCGGGTCTGCCAGGACGGGGATCTTGCCCTCGTGAAGCAGCTGCAGCGCCTCCAGGCTGTCTTTGGCATAGGCGGCGGTCACGTCCTCCACACGGCACTCCCCGTGCAAAATGGCCTGAGAGAAGCAAACCGTCCGGCGAATGGCCGTGGGACGGGGCAGGTCGGTCATGACCACCTGCATTTTGGCATGAAACAGCCGAAGAGCGATACCGGAGGCCAGATCTCCGGCGCCACGGATCAGTACGAGCATAGGATCTCTCCTTTTTGTAAAGATGCCACCGTCACGGGGCAGCTTAAAAACCTGGCCAGCTCCTGTGCGGAGACCGGAGCAAGCTCTGCCTGATTGATAAGCACACGGTGGTGAAAGGCTTCTTTTTCCAGCACTTTGGAAACCGCAAGGGGCGTGGCAACATCGCTCTCCCCCAGCAGGGCAAAGCGTTCCGGGCGGTGCGCCGCCTCGGTGACAGTTTTCCCCAAACCGGAGGTGCCTACTACGCAGATCACGTTTTTTGCCTCAGGGGGGATCACCGGCTCATGGGGCAGATGGGCCTTCAGAGGCAGGCGCTTGGAGCCGTCGGCCTCCACCAGCACATAGTCCGCCAGTTCTGCCAATTCCGAGAAAGGCTGACAGGGGGTGGTGAGCTTGCCATTTTCGCAGGGCGTACCGACACAGAGCACGCCCTTCACCTCTCCCGTATGCTCCGCCAGGGGAATGTGGGGCGGCGGCAGAATATGGGTGGAGGTACAGAGGATCACACTGCCTGATTCTGCCAGTTCCTCTGCCAGACGGTAGAGAAGGGAGGTTTTGCCGCCACTGCCAATCACGGCGGTGACTCCCTTTTGAATTTGTAAGCATTCGGAGAATTTTCCCATAGCGGTCTCCTTCGTTATTCTGATAATAGAATAACACGTTTCTATTTTTTCGTCAACCGAAAAAGTTGACCCGGGGGCAGAATTTGTGGTATACTGTTTTTATGGATCAGAAATTCAGACCGGTCCTGTCCGTTCGGCTGTTCTGCGGCGAGGACAAGTGTTTCGGCCCCGGCGTGGCAGAGCTGCTGCGCCGAGTGCAGCAGGAGCGCTCCCTCCGGGCAGCAGCCATCAGCATGGGCATGGCATATTCCAAGGCATGGACCGTGATCAAAAATTCCGAAGCGGCCTTGGGCTTCAAATTGCTGGTTTCCACCACCGGCGGCAAACACGGAGGAGGTGCGACGTTGTCCCCTGAGGCCGAAAGGCTACTGGCCGCCTACGAGGAATACCGCAGCCGCCTGCGCCAATATGCGCAGGAACAGTTTCCCCTCTGCTTCCCCGATTTGGTATAAGCCGAAAGACCCCTCTGCGGAGTATTCCGCAGAGGGGTTCCTGTTTCCTTAGTCTACGCAGGTGTAGCTGCCTTCCAGGTAGCGCAGGATCATGCAGGCAAACTCTGCACGGGTGGCATTCTTGCCGGGGTTCAGGTTTACGCCGTCGCCGGAGAGGATGCCCTTGGCAACTGCCCAGCAGATGGCGGTCTCAGCATAGGGGCTGACAGTGTCGCCGTCACCGAAGCTACTGAGATCAGCGCTGAGCTCGGGGCTCAGGCTGCAGCGCCAGAGGATAGTGGCGATCTGCTCACGGGTCACATTGCGGTCGGGAGCGAACTCCGTGTCGCTGACACCGTTGACAATGCCCTCATCCTGCGCCCAGGCGATGGCATCGGAGTACCAGATGCCCTGAGGCACGTCTGTGAAGGTGGCAGGCTCTGCCACAGCAGGAGAACCGGCCCAGCGGTAGAGCACCGTGACGATCATGGCACGGGTCATGGAGCCGTTGGGATCGAAGAGGCAGTCGCCGACGCCCTTCATCAGGCCGTTGGCCACGGTGAAGTCCACGGCGCTGTGGTACCAGGGGGCAGCGCAGTCGCTGAAATCGTCAAAATGGCATTCGCCTACGGTAACGGCATCGAAGCGGAAAAGGCCGCACTTGCTGCAGCGGTCGTCCACATACTTGTGGCCGCTTGCAATGGAGGTGGTGCCGCTCTTGAGCTTGATGCCGCAGTCGCTGCAGTAGGTATCGCCGCTGTAGCCGTCCTTGGTGCAGCTGCCGATGACCACATTGCGCAGCTCAGTGTTCTCGTGGAGGCACTCGGTCTCCTCTTCCTCGCCGCAGCGGATGCAGATGCCGTCTTCGTACGCATGGCCCAGGGCATAGATCACGGAGCCGGTGGCGAGCTTCTGGCCGCAGACAGTGCAATAGGTATCACCGGTGTAGCCGTTCTTAGTGCAGGTGGCTTCCTTGGCATTGCGCAGCTCGGTTTCGCCGTGACCCAGGGCGGGGATCGCTTCGCCCTTCTCCAGTACTTCGCCGCAGTCGGCACAGCAGAGGTCACCGCTGTAGCCGTTCTTGGTGCAGGTAGGCTCTACAGCGCCCACAAGCTCTGTTTCCTTATGCTCGCAGAATGCGGGATCAGCAGCGCCGCAATCGGTACAGGAGCCGTCCACGTAATTATGCTCGGTCATGGGAATAGACTCGCCGGTGGCAATTTTTTCCTTGCAGACGGTGCAGTAGGTGTCGCCGGTGTAGCCCTCTTCGGTGCAGCTGGGCTCCTTGGCGTTCTTTACTTCGGTCTCACCGTGTCCCAGTGCGGGGATGACCTCACCCTTCTCCAGCAGCTCGTTACACAGAGCGCAGTAGCGGTCGCCGGTGTAGCCGTCCTCGGTACAGGTGGGATCCTTGGAATTGCGCAGGGAGATCTCACCATGGGCGCAATCGCTGGCCTTCTCCAGGGTGGAGGTGAAATGCCAGAAGCCGTTGAGCATATAGTAGAAGACCGCATAGAAGGTGGTCTCCTCCTGGGTCAGGGTGTAGCTCTTGCCGGCGGTATAGCCGGAGACGGAGGTAGAGGTATCTGCCACGGGAGCATAGCTCCAGCAGTAGAAGTAGAAGTCAGTGGGCACGCCGCTGACAGAGGGCAGAGTGATGGTGCTGCCCACATAGGAGGAGGTAGTGCCGTTGCAGGTAATGCCTTCGGGGACGATATAGTGGACGGTTGCGGGAGTCTGCACGGGAGGCTCCGCATTCTGTGCCTCGCCGGAGGGAGTCTTCATATCGTTGGGGATGGTCTGGCCGAAAAGAAGCCATGCATACTCGGGATAGTCGATGAACACATTGCGGTTGCCCTGCACATCCTGGCAGAGGTCATTACGCTTCATCTCCCAGGCATCCACGGGGTCATTCTCGCACCACTGCAGCAGGGTGTCCAGGCTCTCAATGACCTTCTTGCCGTCGTTGCCACCGCTGTCGTTGCTGCCGACCTTGGGGCTGGTGTCCTTTTCAAAGAGGTTGGCCTCCTCCCAGCGCACGTAGACATACAGCAAAATACGGGCCACGTCGCCCTTGACATTGTCAGCCACTTCCACCAGGCCGTTGCAGCTGTTGCCGGTGTAGCTGCCGTTGTACCAGAGGACGGTCTTGCCGTTGTAGGTCTTGGTGCTGTAGTCGGAGATTGCTCCCACCACGTTGCCCATGGTGTAGTTGCTGCGGGTGGAGTTGACAGAGGAATCCTCGGGGCGCAGGTGGTGGATATCGCAGCCGCCGTCCTTCTCGTGGAAGGAGGCACGGCTCTTGGGCCACACGTGCTCACGGCTGATGCCGCTGGAGGTCTTGACGTCACTGTAAATCAGGATGTTGTTATCCGTCTCATCCCAGTAGCTGGTCAGGCTCTTGTAGCTGACGGAGTCGGTCATGGTATTGGTCATGAGGCTGTTCAGCCGCTGGAACAGGGGGCTGTCCATGCTGTTCAGGCAGCTCTCGTTGCCACCGGTTAAAACGGACATATTGTCATAAGTATACTGGCCTGTGTAGTAGCTCTTGGCCTGAGAGGACAGTGCCGTGCAGAGCTGGTGACGGGTGGCGGTATTGGTAGCGGCGCTGACAGTGAGCAGAGAGCTCAGCAGGCTGACAACCAGAACCAAAACCAGCAGCACAGAAAGGCAGCGCTTGGCAAAGTGTTTCATAGTATTTCTCCTTTTTCGTGGGTTATCTTTAATAATACCATATTTTAGCTGAAAAAGATAAGGAAAAGTACGAAATTCAGTCTGTAAAACTACACAAAGTTTCACTTTCCATATTGTATATTTTTCACAAAAAAAAGCGGCGAGGCTGCTTTCCGACAGCCTCGCCCGGGATTATTTGTTCTTCTGCTTCTCCAGGGAATGGAAGGAGATGCATTTGCCGTCATAGGCACGCAGCACATCCTCACCGGTAAGCTTGGCGCAGCGGGCATACTCCAGCAGCAGCACTGTACGCACCGCATGGAGCGCACTCTCATCCAGCTGACCTAATAACTTAGACATCACCGACTCTGTCATGATGGCACGGTTGCTGCGGAAGTCCCGTACGCCCTCGTTATACCGTTCGATCAGCTCACGGGGATAGGCTCCAACGCTGCGGAGCATATCATTGGTACCATGGTTGGTATCAAAGAAAAAGCTCAAGGCCAGGAAGGTATCCCAGGACATTTTACGCTGCTTGCCCTCTACAGCACAGTAGGTCTGGCGGGAGATTCCTACGCAGCGGGCCAGATCTCCCTGAGAAATGCCGATCTTGCCACGAAGTGCCGGAAGGTTCTCGGTCAGTGCATCGATATAACGATCCTTGACAGATTCTTCAGGATTCCAGCGGTCATTGTTTGCCATTTAACAAACAGCTCCTCTCGTTTTCTCTGCTTTCTATCATACCAAATATGTCGTATTTTTGTCAAGTTATAATTTGAATTGTAAAAAAGACTCCCATCGGGAGTCTTTTTTACAAAATATCCGATTTAGATTTTGCCGTCGCAGCCCAGGACGTTGATCAGCTTGTGCTTGACCAGCTCCTTGATATTGGCACGGGCGGGCTTCAGGTACTGGCGGGGATCGAAATGATCGGGATGCTCGGCAAAGTACTTGCGAATAGTGCCGGTCATGGCCAGACGGAGGTCGGAGTCGATGTTGATCTTGCAAACGGCCATACGGGCAGCCTCACGGAGCTGATCCTCGGGAACGCCGATGGCGCCGGGCATTGCGCCGCCGAAGGTGTTGATCATCTCAACATAGTTCTGGGGCACGGTGGAGGAGCCGTGG
>JAFUPG010000023.1 GCA_017481325.1 Oscillospiraceae bacterium | reverse complement strand
GTCCGCAGAGCTGACCGACGTGAGAACCTACGTGGATAACGACCGTACCATCACTGCCGTTACTGCTATGGGCTTCAACGTCAACTTCGCAGACAAGACCGAGATCAACGCCAAGCTGACCATTGCCGAAGGCTACACCAAGGCCGACATCACCTCCGTCAAGGTTCTCAACGAAACCGGCGAAGAGGTTGCAACTCTCACCGAGTTCACCGAGCTGGACGATGGCAGACTTCAGGTCACCTTCACCGGCATGAAGTCCGTGGATATGCGCAATATGTACTACTTTGTGGCCTACGTAGGTGATCAGGTGGCCTCCCAGAACGTCGGCTACAGCATCGAAGCCTACGCCAAGAGCAACATCGCCTCCACCGATGCCGGCGCCGCCAACCTGGCCAAAGCCTGCATCTACTACGGCGACAGCGCCAAAATCTACTTCGACAGCCTCCTGGGCTAAGAATCAAGCATAGGGCAATATCACAATAACGCAATAACGCAACAAGCGCCGTGGGAACCCCCCCCACGGCGCTATCTCTATACGTAATTCTCCCGGTCAAATCGATGTTTCTCGGCAAGCTAATAGCTCCCAAACAGATCGACAAATGTCCATTTGTGAAACCGTATTATTGCAATGTGAATTATATTTCGCGGAGCGTTGCACCTTAATATAGCTTCCGTCTGTTTTCAGGATTCCTCTTTGCTGTTGCTGCGGATCAGTTCCCGGTATTTTCTGGGGGTGATGCCCATTTGCTTTTTGAACTGGCGGTGGAAAAAGGCAACATCGTCATAACCTGCCTCCCGGGCGATCTCCGCTACGCTGGCATCGGTATTTTTCAAGAGATCCAAAGCGCCCTGAATTCGGTTGCGGATCACGTCGCTCATGAAGGTGGTGCCGAAAATCCGCTTGTACAGGGTGGAGAAACGGGACTCGCTAAGTCCGACATATTTAGCCGCCGCAGCTACCGTCCAGTTTTTGGAATCGTCGCAGGCCAGAACACGGAGACGACGGATTTTATGATATAACAAGTTCCCCGGGGATTTGTCGGTAGGTTCCTCGTCGCCGCTGGCTGTTCCGTAGAGAATCGACAGAAAAGTTGCATTATTTTTTTCGGTGCGATACTTGTCTGCGGAGTAGTAAGTGAAGGACATGGCCTGGATCAGACCGGATGTGGCGTAAAAATATGTGGCGGTATAGGGTGCAGTGGGCAGAGGGAGTTCGTTAACCAGTCGGATTTCGTCGCCTTCCGGGCTGAACTCCAGCAGGTCGTAAGCAAAATATTCCTCGATCCGTTCCATAGTTACACACTGTCCAGGTCGCAGGAAGGTAATGGTTCGTTGACCTTCGTAAAGAAATTCCGCCGGTGCAACGAATCGAACCCTGGATCGGTGGAGCAAATAGAGATAGTGCTCCCCGGCCTGAAGGGTCATGGTGGGCTCTACGCTGTATTTGAAATAGGAGATCTGGTGGATCAGCATATGGGTAGCCTCCGAAAGATAAAAGGATAGTCCAATTTTATTATAGTATAGTCGATTGTTCCCCATAGGTCAAGGTGCTAAAATAGAAATAGTACATCTTTTACTTTTCGGAGCTTGAAGATCTCCGAAGGGAAAAGAAAAACAAAGGAGGACGAACCTATGCGAAAGAAAATCCTGAGCATACTCCTGGCATTGGCGATGCTGCTGTCGCTGATTCCTGCAGCAGCTGCCGAGGAAAGTGCCACCGGAAAGCACTACAGCTTTGCCGACCTGGTGGAGCGCACCTACGACATGCGCTACCTTGCCACTGTTCCCGCCGAAGGGGAGGGAACCAAGCAGATCACTTCCACAGACCCTGCCTCTCAGTACAACGAGGAGACCGGCCTCTACGAGAACTGGGACGGCAATGCCGACAACACCGGCTATGTCCGCATCAACCCAGACAACGGCTACCGTGTGCTGGCAGACCTGAAGGGCCCCGGCTACCTGACCCACATCATGACCGGCGTGGACTGGACCGGCACTCTGAATATCTACATCGACGGTGAGCTGGTCATCAGCGACAGCTTCCTGGATGTGGTGGCAGGCTCTTATTTCTCCCAGTATGACGAACTGAGCTTTAAGACCAACCTGGTCTACTCCCAGGGCAGACCGGACGGCTACATGGGCATGATCAATCTCTTCGTCCCCATTGCCTACAATGAGTCTTGCATGGTGGAGATCAACTGCAACCAGAAGGACAATTTCTACTACACCATCGGCTATTACGATTTGGAGCCCGGTGCAACGGTGGACTCCTTCACCTGGCCCATGAGCGAGGTGGATCATGCCGCTCTGAAGGCTGCCAATGATATTCTCTCCGACGAAACCGTACCCTACGGCGACACCGTGACGGAGCAGACCGTAAATGCAGGCCAGACAGTGACCCTCTTTGAGAGCGCCACTCCCGGCGCCATCACCGCCACCACCTTAAAGCTGGAGATCCCCGAGGCAGACTTTGACCCCCAGACCAGCCTGACCCAGTGGGTGCTGGAGATGTACTGGGACAATTCCGCCGATCCTGCGGTCAGCATGACCGTAGCGGATTTCTACGGTAATGTCTACGGCTACGGCGAGAAATTTGACGGTGCTGCCTTCGGCACCACGGCACAGCAGGAGATGTACTCCCAATGGTACATGCCCTTCAATGCCGCCAAGGTCACGCTGACCAACAACTCCGATGCAGCAAGAAGTGTAAAGGCCACGGTGGCTTCCGAAAGCCTGACGGAGGAGGAGGCCAACGGCCTGACCCGTTTCCATGCCAACTGGCAGCGAGCCTACCAGCGCCACGATGACCGTTTCCCCGATGCGGAGCTGCTGAACATCAGCGGCGAGGGACGTTTCGTTGGCACGACCCTCCATGTCTACCAGGTGGTAGACGGCATCTGGTGGGGCGAGGGCGATGAGAAGTTCTACATTGACGGCGAGAAATATCCCACCTGGTTTGGTACAGGCTCCGAGGACTATTTCTGCTATGCCTGGTGTGCCTCCACTATTTTTGAGAAGGCCTACTGCGGCCAGCCCATCAATGATGACGAGACCTGGAGCGGCGACAACCAGACCCAGACCCACGGCGACAAGATGAACTACCGCCTGCATATTTTAGAGCCCGTCAGCTTCCACGAGAGCTTTGAGGGCTGCATTGACAAGTATTACGACGAGGAATCCGCCAAATACGGCGCTTCCACCTTCTTCTATCTGACCAAGGAGACCTCCGGCAACCACAAGCCCCAGGCGCCCACGGCAGAAGAGCGTATTTTCAACATCGATATGCTCAGCGGTGCTACCACTTTCTATCCCGGCGCCTACCTCAGTTCCCGTCAGATCGGCACCAACACCGCCACAAGGGCACACCTGCAGAACGTTCTTCCCACAGACGGCAAGGAGTGGTACGGCGATGTCCACTGGTTCTGGCCAGTTACCGCCAAGGGCAAGGAAGTAGAATTCCTGCTGGATATTCCGGAATCCGGCCTTTATAAGTTCAATGGCAGCTTCACCACAGCCTTTGACTACGGCATGTGTGAGGTCAGCCTGGACGGGCAGATCATCGACACCGTAAATCTGGCAAGCAATCCCTACAACCAGCTGAACAAGACCCTAGATATCCTCTATCTGAACAAGGGCGCCCATATTCTGAAGCTGCGCAGCGCCGGCTCTCATGGCTCCGCCGGCCACTGCATCGGTGTGAACTATTTTGATTTCGAAGCAGTGGATACAAGTAATCTGGAAGTATTCTACGGCAACGACAGCCTCCTGTCCTGCATCAGCGACTACACCACTGCTGCCAAACCCGGCCTTCTGGATATGCTGCCTTTCACCAATGACAGCAATGTCTGGCATAATAATACGGAGCTCTTCTGGACTGGCGGTGACGCAGGCGCAGTTAGTTTTGCTCTGGATATTCCCGTGGACACCACCTACATGATCGATCTGAGCTATACCAAGGCCTACGATTTTGCACGCTTTGATGTGGCCATTGACGGTGTTTCTCTTGGGGAGATCGATTCCTCCATCGGTGGCGGAGCGGTGCTCCGTGACAGTGCCTGGTTCTACAACGTGAAGCTCACTGCCGGAAGTCATACTCTGACCATTGCCTCCAAGGGTAAGGGCGCTCAGAATGCCAATACCCTGATCGGTATTGACTACATTAACTTTATTCCCCAGAGCGGAAAAAGCATAGACCTGTTCTTCGGTGGCTATGATGATCTTATGGGTGCTCTGACCTATGCAGACGGTGCTGCCCCTGTGACCCAGGGTGTGGCTGTAGGCTGGCATGACGGTGCTCATCTCTTCTACTATCCCGGCCTGACTAAGGCAAAGATGGACTTCAGCATTCAGATCCCCGTAGAGGGCATCTACGATGTGACTACCAGCTTTACCCGTGCTGCGGACTACGGCTTCTTCTCCCTGTTCATCGACGGGGTGAAGGTCAGTGAAATTATGGATGGCTACAATACCTCCGTGGATCTGCAGCAGCATACCGACAAGGGCATCCCCCTGACGGCTGGAACACACACCTTGACCGTTGAGATCAACGGCAAGAATCCCTCCTCCGGCAACTACGCTATCGGCATTGACTATATCCGTTTCAGCGGCAAGGCCGCAGACTTGAGCAAGGTGGGTAGCCGTGAGTTCTACGGCAATGATGCCCTTCTTGCCTCTATGGGAGAATACACCACAGCGGCGGCCCCCACCCTGTTGGATATGTACCCCTGGACGACTTCACAGTACACCTGGCACAATAACACGGAGTTGTTCTGGACCGGCGGCTCAGACGGCAGCGTCAGCTTTACCATTGATGTGGCCGAGAGCGGCAGCTATGCCATGGATGTGAGTTATACCCTGGCCTACGATTTCGCTCGCTTCGAGGTGCTGTTGGACGGTGTCAGCCTGGGCGAGATCGATTCTTCCATGCCCGGAGTTGTGATTCGGGATAATCAGCTGTTTTATGATCTGGAACTCGAGGCAGGGGAGCACACTCTGACCATCACCTCTAAGGGTACCGGAGCCACCGACGCAGGCACACTCATCGGCATCGACTATGTTGCGCTGATTCCTATGGAGGCGTTGCAGATCCGCAGCTTCTACGGCGGCTGTGATGATCTTCTCTCCGCTCTGACCTATTCCGACGGCGAAGCCCCGGTGGGGCAGGCGGTAGCTGAGGGCTGGCATAACGGAGCCCATCTGTTCTACTACCCCGGCCTGACCAAGGCAAAACTGGAATTTACCATCTCTCTTCCCACCACGGCGGTTTATGACGTGGTCACCAGCTTCACCCGTGCGCCTGATTACGGCCTGTTCACCCTGTGGATTGACGGTGTAGCTGTGGGAGAAATCATGGACGGCTATAACGCTACCGTGGATCTGGTGCAGAGTACGGCTACCGGCATTGCGCTGACCGCAGGCACCCACACCCTGACCATTCTTTTGGACGGTAAGAACGAAGCGGCCCGTAACTATGCGCTGGGCATCGACTATATTGAATTCTTGGGAAGTCAGGAGATAGCTGAGCCTGCCGGCGATCCGTTGGACGCTGCCCGAGAGGCGGCTTGTTCCCAACTGGAGGCGTATAAGAATGAGGCTCTTAGCTCCTGCACCGAGTTGCAAAAGCAGCACCTGATCAAGGCAGCAGCCCTGGGCGCTGTGGAGATCTGGAAGGCAGCCGACGAGACATCCATTGTTGCCGCTCTGGCCGCTGCAAAGGCTGAGTTGGATACTGTCCTTGCCGCGGAGTACAAAGAGACCATTGAAATTGATGAGCCCGATGATGTCTTTATCGAAGGCGGTGTGATGGCGGCGACCTATATGACCGACTATTCCTCTGCTGCCGAGCCCCATGCTCAGGGGTTGGATGCAAGCATCTGGAGCAACGGCGCACATTTCTTCTGGATTCCCGCCGAAGGTGACTGGGCAGAATTTGCCATTACGCTGCCTTACGATACCAATTATGATATCTCCTTTGCCTATACGACCGCCCATGATTATGCAGCTTATGATGTTTATTTCAACGGGGAAAAGCTGGCATCGGTGGATGCCTACGGCACCGTAGGCGTATCCGAGTTGAACCTTGGCAAGCACAGCTATGCCGCAGGTACCTATACGTTGAAGCTTGTCTGCACCGGCAAGAATGCCGCCTCCGGCAACTATGGTGTGGGTATTGACCATATCATTTTCTACCCCGAGATCGGTATTGCCCAGTACAAGGAAGCCGCCTGCAAGGCGCTGGAGAGCTACAAGTCCTCCGATGACTACACCGCTGCCCAGTGGACGACCGTGCAGAACACCGTTTCGCAGTGGAAGGATATCATCAATGCCGCCACCACTACAGAGGAGGTACTCTCTCTGCTGGCCGATGCGAAGATGGCGCTGGACAGAATCTCCACAGGCTATGTGGACTACGATAATGTGGTTTTTGATCCCTCCAAGACACCTGCAGACTTCGGCTGGAGCACCGATGAGGACAATTACACCAACTGGAATTTGACCTCTCAGGGCGAACCCTTCTATATTTCTTATCCCGGCTCCGGCAGCAAGCGGATCTGGAAGGACATCATTGACGATCCCGATAATTTTACTCTCAGCCTTACGGTAAAGGTAGGGGAGCAGCGAGCCTACGTGGAGCTTATGGGTGTGACCGTGGAACTTAACTGCGAGGGCGGCAACACCAACCAGATCTTCGACAAGGAGAGCTGGAACTGGTACGATGCGGGGGATCAGATCTGTCATGTGACCGTGGCCCGTGCCAATGGCGGCGACCTGAACATAAAGCTGACAGGCAAGGGTAATGCAAGCTCGGTTACCTACAGCAAGAAGGTCACAGATCCCGAAAATGAGAATCTAATCCTCGGTGTCATCGACGAAGGCGGCTCTGCCTACTTCTCCAATGTTTCTGCCGGTGGCCTGGATGCGCAGGATGTTTCCGCCTTCGGCTGGGATACCGACGAGATCGGCGGCGAGAAGGATTTCTCCGGCTGGACTTCCATTGACGGCATCAATATCACCGCCAACTACGAGCGTACCACAGGTAACCACCGCATTTGGAAAAATCTTATCTCCAATCAGCAGGACTTCTCCGTCTCCATGACCGTGCTGGAAAATGCCCAGTCCTCCGTCTATGTCAAGGTATTGGGACAGACCGTGGAGCTGGACGGCAGAAACGGTGACGGTAATCAGCTGGGCGTGAAGCTCAACGGTGCATTCAAGGAGTGGGTCTATGCCGAGAATTGTCAGGCAGCGCTGTTCCTCACCCGTAAGGACGGTGGCGACATCGTTGTCAGCGTTCTGGGCGAGAATTCCCAAGTCCTTGCCGGCTACACCCTGACGCCCAGCGAGGAGAGTGTCAATGTGGAGCTGGGTATCTATGCCGGCACCGCCTCTTTCCGCAATGTTAAGGTAGGCGGTTGGGTGATCCCCTTTACCAAAGCGGTTTTTGCCGGGGACCTGGTCGGTGCCTGGACGAGCGAACTGGTGGCAGATATGGAAGAAAACCAGCGCCGTGAGATCATGACTATGACCTGCGCCCCTGTGGCTTCCACTATCAGCGGTTTCCGGAGCGATCTGATCATCATTGCCCACGGTCTGGAGGATCTGCTTTCCGGTGTCAGTGCCGCAGAGTTCAAGGCGGAGTATTCCGCTCTCGTGGCGGATGTGGCAGAGAACAGCCTCCCCACTACGACCATTGTTCTCACCGGCCTGCCCTATGTGACAGATGCAGCGCTGGGCGATGTGACGTTGGAAACCTATGCCGCCTATAATGCCGCCATTCAGGCGGTTGCAATGACCAACGGTTTCCTCTATGCCGACCTCTATGCCGCCATGGGCGATGCCGCCTGGACGGTGAAGGAGGACGGGAAAACCCTGAATAATGCAGGCTGTAGCCTGGTTGCCGGCGAAATTTTAGAGGAATTGATGCGATCCTGCCCCTGCCTTGCATTGAACACCAACTTCGACCTGGTGCTGCGTTCTCTGCCTGAGGCAGAGTTGACCGAGGCTGCCCTGACGGCCTTCCAAAGCGCCTCCGATACAGCTGCTATGTCCGCCGCTGTGGAGGAAAAGGGTCTGGGTCTGTGTTTGGAGCTGTACCGTGGACTGAGCAGTGATATGCAGGCAATGGTAATCAATGGACTTCTGGCTGCGGATCGCACTGCTTTGGATAACCACGAAAGCGCCAATGCCCTTTTCTTGAAGACCTGTATGGAGATCTCTCGCAACAATCTCAGAGAGGAGAAAATCGGTGCGCCCTTCGGCACTTATGTAGCGGTAGGAGACAGCATCACTGAGGGTTCCGGCGCCCTGCACACCGAGGACAACTGGGTCTACACTCTGGGCGATCTGATCACTGCTCTTCAGGGCAGCAAAGTTAATACCATCGATAAGGGTATTTCCGGCACCAGAATGTGTTCCGATGTGGGCTATGCCCCGGCCGCCAAGGATACGGTGCAGGAGTATATCGTTGCCAACCATCCCGATCTCCTGACCATTTCCTACGGAATCAACGACTATCATGTGGGCACCACCTATGAAACCTTTATTTCCACCTACGATACTTATCTGGCAGAGGTTAAGGCAGGCTGTCCCAATGCGGTGGTCATGGTGCTGGGTCTGGGTGCCAAGGGCAATTTTGACGAGAGTTCCGGAGATATTCTCAAATGGAATGCCGGAATTAAGGCACTGGCAGAGAAGTACGACTTTATCTATGCGGATACCTACCACAATCTCCGTGGTGTGGAATGGCTCCTGGCGGACGGTCTGCACCCCAATAACGCAGGATACCGTGTGATGGCCAATGCTGTGCTCCGTGCGCTGAACGCTTATGTCCATTTGAGTAATGACACCGGCGAGAACGCACCGCCCGAGGTGATCAAGACTCCCGGCGATTTCGGCTGGGAATCCGACTCTGAGGACTTCAGCGGTTGGACAGCAACGGATGAGGCAAATCTCTCTGTGACCTATGATCAGACCGTCAACGGCAGAGTCTGGAAGGGTCTGCTGAGCGATCTGAATAATTTCACCATCGATCTGGATGTGACCAACGACAATAGTTCTTCCACCTAT
>JAFUPG010000022.1 GCA_017481325.1 Oscillospiraceae bacterium | reverse complement strand
TCTTCGGGCATGACCTTGATGAGCCGACGGGTCTCGGGGTTCATGGTGGTCATCCACATCATGGCAGGCTCGTTCTCGCCAAGACCCTTGCTACGGGCGATGGTGTGTTTTCTGCTGCCGATTTCTTTCAGAATATCCGCTTTTTCTGCCTCGGAGTAGGCAAAATAGGTCTTGTCCTTGGTGTTGATCTCAAAGAGGGGGGACTCTGCGATATACACATAGCCTTCGTTGATCAATGTGGGCACCAGACGGTACAGCATGGTCAAAATCAGGGTGCGGATCTGGAAACCGTCCACGTCGGCATCGGTACAGATGACGATCTTGTTCCAGCGGAGGTTGGCCAGGTCGAAGGCAGCCAGATCCTTGACCCGCTTGTCCTTGACCTCCACGCCGCAGCCCATGACACGCAGCAGATCCGTAATGATGTCGCTCTTGAAAATACGGGCATAATCCGCCTTCAGGCAGTTGAGGATCTTACCACGGACGGGCATGATCCCCTGGAACTCCGCATCCCGGGAGAGCTTGACAGAGCCCATAGCGCTGTCGCCCTCGACGATGTACAGCTCACGCTTGCCCACGTCACGGCTGCGGCAGTCCACGAATTTCTGCACCCGGTTGGCGATGTCCAGATTGCCGGAGAGCTTCTTCTTCACGGTGATACGGGCCCGCTCGGCGGTCTCACGGCTGCGCTTGTTCACCAGCACCTGATCGGCGATCTTGTCGGCCTCGGCCTTGTTCTCAATGAAATAGACCTGCAGCCGCTCCCGGAAGAACTCTGTCATGGCCTCCTGAATGAACTTGTTGTTGATGGCCTTCTTGGTCTGGTTCTCGTAGGAGGCCTGGGTGGAGAAGCAGTTGGTCACCAGCACCAGGCAGTCGGAAACGTCCTGGAAGGTGATCTTGTCCTCGTTCTTCATATATTTGCCGTTCTGCTTCAGGTAGTTGTCGATGGCGTAGACGAAGGCGTTGCGCACAGCCTTGTCCGGAGCGCCGCCGTGCTCCAGCCAGGAGGAGTTGTGGTAATACTCCAGACGGCTGAGATTACGGGAGAAGCAGAGAGCGGCGGAGATCTTCACCTTATAATCGGGCTTATCCGCACGGTCACGACCCTTGCGCTCTGCCTCCCAGAACTGGGGCATGGTGAAGGAATTGCCCTCGGTCAGCTCGGAGATGTAGTCCAGAATACCCCGTTCATAGCGGAATTCCGTAGTCTCGAACTTATTGCCCACCTGATTGCGGAAGCGGAAGGTGATGCCCGCATTGGCAATGGACTGCCGCTTCATTACGTCCAGATAGTACTCTACGGGGATGTTGATATCCGTAAAGACCTCTAAATCCGGCTTCCAGCGGAACATGGAGCCGGTCTTTTTGCGGTCAGCGGGCTCCTTGTTCAATTTGCCCACGATCTCGCCCTTTTCAAAGTGCAGGGTGAACTTGTAGCCGTCACGGTAGATCCGTGCGTCAAAATATTCCGAAGCGTACTGGGTGGCGCAGGTGCCCAGGCCGTTCATGCCCAGGGAGAAGCCGTAGTCCTGGCCGCTGTTGTTGTTATATTTACCGCCGGCGTACATCTCGCAGAACACCAGCTCCCAGTTGTAGCGCTGTTCCTTCTCGTTCCAGTCCACGGGGCAGCCACGGCCGAAGTCCTCAACTTCGATGGACTTGTCCTCGTAACGGGTGACGATGATCAGATCGCCGTGCCCTTCACGGGCCTCGTCGATGGCATTGGACATGATCTCAAAAACCGCATGCTGGCAGCCCATAAGATCGTCAGAGCCGAAGATCACCGCAGGGCGCTTACGCACACGGTCGGCGCCCTTTAAGGAAGTAATACTCTCGTTGCCGTAAGTTTGTTTCTTTGCCATAGTATCCCTCATACATTTTGTGTAAAAATATCCATAGTATTCCACTATATATAGTATATCTTGCTTTTGTAAAAAAGTCAAGAATCTGCAATATTTTCGCAAAAACAGGCCGGAATGGGCTTGTAATTTTTGTCTCTTTGGGATACAATATTATGAATGTAATAAAACCCAGGAGGGCAGCTATGAACAACCAGCCCAATAAGAAGAGAAAGCCCAAAAGAGACAAGATCACCAAATGGCTGATCCGCAGTCCTCTGGCCATTGCCGTAATAGCGGTGAGCCTGGTGGTGCTGGCCGTGCTGCGCCAGGGCAATATGGCGGCAACGGTTCGCCAGGGCATCACCCTGACCCCGGCGAGCACGGAGCCTCTACCCACAGAGCCTACGGAAACCGAGCCTGTCACCACCGAGCCCTCTACGGAGCTCAGCACCGAGCCTCCCACAGAGCCTGTAGATCCCGTAATGGAGCTGGCAGAAATGTATCTGGCGGATATGAGCCTGGAAGAGAAGCTCTGTCAGATGATCCTCACCACCCCCGATGAGCTCACCGATGTTTACGGTGCAGGTCAGGCGGCGGACGGCACTCGCAGCGCTCTGGAGACCTACCCCGTGGGCGGCATCCTCTACGAGCAGCAGAATATCCAGGGCAGAGATCAGCTCGCCACCATGATCGCCAATTCCCAGGACTACAGCAACCTGCCCCTGTTCATCGCAGTGGCGGAGGAGGGCGGTAATGTAGCGCCTCTGACCTCCATCGGCGTGACCTCTTATTACAGCACCATGGCGGTCTACGGCGAAGAGGAGAATGTGCAGCGCATCAGCGAGATCGGCCTGGAAATGGCAGAGGATCTTCTCTCTGTGGGCATTAATGTAAATCTGGCCCCTGTGGCAGATGTTTTGACCGACCCCTATGATACGGAGATCGGCAGCCGTTCCTTCGGCGCCAATGCCGGCATGACGGCGCAGCTGACCACTACCATGCTGCAGTCCCTGCAGGAGGGCGGCATTACAGCCTGCGTGAAGTACTTCCCGGGCCTGGCCTCTGCTGACGGCGATACCCGCTACGGTCAGGCGGTCTCTCAGCGCACGGAGGAGGAGCTGCGCATGACGGAGCTGCTGCCCTTTGTGTCGGCCATCGAAAACGGTGCCCAAATGATCATGGTGTCCCATATCAGTCTGCCCCAAGTGCTGGGGGACGATACGCCCTGTTCTCTTTCCTACGAAATTGTAACGAACCTGCTGCGCAATGATCTGGGCTACGAGGGCCTGATCCTCAGTGATGCGCTGAATAAGGCCGCTGTCAGCAATTATTATGAGGGCGACGAGGCTGCTGTAATGGCGGTGCAGGCAGGCTGCGACATTCTGCTGCAGCCGGAGGATCTGGAGGAGACGCTCAATGCACTGCTGACGGCCGTGGAGAACGGCGAGATCAGCGAGGAGCGCATCAACGAGAGCGTTCTGCGGATTCTGTACTTAAAGGTGGAAATGGGTCTGATCACCCAATAAGATCAAATCCGTTCCGTTCGTTTATTCACACATAATAACCCCCCTTCGCCACGGCGAAGGGGCTATTTTTATGGAGCGTATACCGCATACAGAGAAACTAAGGACGAATAACTAAGAACTAAAAACTGATGTATCGGCTCCGCCGATGGATTTGAAATAATCAAACAGAGGTTTAGGCTATCGGCTTAAAACAGCACAAACCTAAATGTTGTATAAGTCCGAAATATTGGACATCTCAAATGATATAATGGCACAGTAAAGGTGGTGCCATTATGTACAAAAAGAAAG
>JAFUPG010000021.1 GCA_017481325.1 Oscillospiraceae bacterium | reverse complement strand
TACTACCCCCGACAGCCCAAATTCGCCCTACCCCAAGTCCCCCTCCCCCGCTGCGCGAAACTGTTACATGATACAAACCGTTTTCTCACCAGTTCGATAAACATCAATTTGACGGTAGTGCTGCGGGCGCACACAGTGCGCCCCTACAGGGTTGGTCGGTGGTGCGGTGGTGATTGGTGAGGCTTTGATGATTTGACCCTTTGGGTCATGAATTGCTGCTTCGCAGCATGATTTCTCGCTGCGCTCCATGAATTGAATTGCCATCCAATGCGCCACAGCGCAATTCATGCAGCGCAAGCTGCAATTCATGCCCCTCAGGGCAATTCATGCGGCATTAGCCGCAATTCATGGGGCTTTCGCCCCTAATTCATGCCGCAGGCAATTCATCTCCTGCGCCCCTGCGGCGTTGATTGGTGGTGGGTTCGGCCTTTTGGGATGCAAAAACCGCTCCCGGGGTGGGAGCGGTCCATTGCTCAAAGCTGATAATTACAGAGCCTTCTTGGCGGTGTCGACCAGAGCTGCGAATGCAGTGGGGTCGGCAATGGCCATCTCGGACAGAGCCTTGCGGTTCAGGTCGATGTTGGCCTTCTTCAGACCGTTCATGAAGCGGGAGTAGTTCATCTCGTAGGGCTTCACAGCGGCGGAGATACGGGCGATCCACAGGCGGCGGAAATCACGCTTCTTGTGCTTACGGCCAACGTATGCATAAACAGCAGACTTCTTAACGGCCTGCTTAGCCATCTTAAAGTGGGTGGACTTGGCGCCCCAGTAGGACTTAGCCAGTCTCAGAACCTTATTTCTTCTCTTGCGCGTCATCATTGCGCCTTTAATTCTTGCCATTTCTTATATCCTCCTATCCGATTACTTGTACGGGATCATCTTCTTGATGGCATCCACGTTGGTGACATCAGCGTAAGTCGTGCTTCTCAGACGACGGCCGCGCTTGGTGTCCTTCTTGGTGAGGATATGGCTCTTGAAAGCATGAGCTCTCTTGACTTTACCGGTCTTGGTGAGATTGAATCTCTTCTTTGCACCGCTATGGGTCTTCAGTTTGGGCATGGTAGTTCTCCTTTGTAATTATTTTGCGGACTTGGGCGACAGGAAGATGGACATATGTCTGCCTTCCAGCTTGGGCTTCTTATCCATGTTGGCCACTTCGGCACAGCCTTCGCTGAAATTGATCAAAAGCTCCTCGCCGATCTCGGTGTGGGCCATTTCACGGCCACGGAAGCGCACAGTAACCTTAACACGGTTGCCTTCCTTCAGGAATTTCACCGCGCTACGCATCTTGGTATTGAGGTCGTTGGTATCGATGCCGGGAGACATGCGGATCTCCTTGATCTCCACCACTCGCTGGTTCTTCTTGGCTTCTTTTTCCTTCTTCAGCTGGTCAAAACGGAACTTGCCGTAGTCCAGGATCTTGCAGACGGGGGGAACGGCATTGGGAGAGATCTTTGCCAGATCCAGACCCTGCTCTTCTGCCATGCGGAGTGCCTCGGCAGAGGAGACGATGCCGATCATAACGCCATCGGCGCCGATCAGACGGACTTCCTTATCTCGGATTTCTTCATTGAGCTGATGATCTAATTTTGCGATGGTAAAGCACCTCCATAACACAAACAAAAATGCGGATGCCCGCAGCACCCGCAACCGAAAACCACGCAACTCCTGCGTGAAATACTCGATATCAAACCTCTTTACTACGCTGGAGGTGAGGACGGGGCTGCCGACCTTCTTTCTTTTGCTCACATAGTATAGCACCCAAAAGCACGCTTGTCAAGGACTTTTTTGCATATTTTTCGGAAATTTACAGAGGATTTGCAATTATTTCTCCCCTGTGCTATACTATTATTATGTATATGAAGAAGGCCGGCGGCAAAATGAACGGGAGTCCGCCGTCGCCCTGAAACAAATTTTACAGAAGATGGATGAGAGATATGAGTGATTTTGGCTGTAAAACTGAAAAAGTCCGCACAGAAAGCGGCTTAAAGCTGCTGATCCTCCGCCCCAAACGGCAGGCGGAACAGCTTCAGCCGGGGATCTTATGGATCCACGGCGGCGGCTATGCCACAGGAATGGCCTCCATGGTACATATGTCCCGTGCCGGGGCGCTGGTAAAGAAGTACGGCGCTGTAGTGATCTCCCCCGGCTACCGTCTGGCCGCAAGGCATCCCTACCCCGCCGCCCTGGAGGACTGCTACGAAGCCCTGGCCTATCTGGCACAGCATGCCGACGAGCTGGGCTTTGATCCGAAGCTGCTGATGGTGGGCGGCGAGAGCGCCGGCGGCGGCCTCACGGCTGCGCTGTGTATGTACGCACGGGATCGGGGCGAGATCAAAATTGCCTTCCAGATGCCCCTGTACCCCATGCTGGACGATCAGGATACGGACTCCTCCCGAAAGAACCATGGCTTCTCCTGGGGTACCCGTCGCAACCACATGGCCTGGAAGCTCTACCTGCGGAAAACCGGGGAAAATCTGACTCCCTATGCCGTCCCCGCAAGGCAGACCCACTACCGTGATCTGCCCCCGGCCTATACCTTTGTGGGAGAAAGAGAACCCTTTTACTGTGAGACGCTGACCTACATTCAAAAGCTCCGGGAGGCAGGCATTGAGGCCAAAGCAGATGTGTACCCCACGGGGCTGCACGCCTTTGATATGCTGCTGCCCTTCCGACAGGTCAGCAAACAGGCCATTGCCGCCTTCGAAGAGAACTATCTCGCCGCCTGCAAGCGACTCCGGGAGTGAGGGAAAGATCCTTCCCTTGACATTTGGGCGGGATTTGTCTATAATATCCCTCGCTTCGTTCCGCAGTACACTTTACCGCAAGGATTTTTGTTACTGCGTGAACCATTGGGCGCCTCTAAAAACTAAATTTTGAGCGGGTGCCCAAAGATTTTGTTTCAAATTTTGTGTTAAAAATCGCAGGAATACTGGATGTATTTCAAGATTTTTATAAGCAAAAGTTGGGGCAAAAGATTGGGCACTTCGCCGGAAGAGAGTTTTTAGAGGTGCCCCATTATTACACCTGATCGGAGTCCCTATGAAAACCGTAAAAATCACCGCTCTGCGGCAGACGGAATATCCGGAGCTGATGGAGCTTTATGAAAATCCCATGGAGCATCCCTGTGACATCAGTCCGGGGCAGATCTTCTTCTCCTATGAGGGGCGCAGGCCGGAGGGCTTCTGCCTCAGTGCCTGGGAGACCTTAGCGCCCTTTGTGCAGACCCTGGCCGAGGGCGGCGGCAATTTCTTCGACGGCTGGATGAAAAATCCCCACAGCGCCCTGCTCTCCTGCAACGACGGCTTCCGCCCCGTCAGCTTCTATGTAGAAGCGCTGGAGGAGGAAACAGGAGCGATAAACGGAAATTTACCGCAGCATCTTAATGCTGCGAACTAATAACGAATGGCTAATAACTAAGAACTGAGGTGTGCCTCCGGCACGGATTTTAATTCATCGGCGTAGCCGATACCTCAGTTATTCACTATTCGTCGTTAGTTATTAGTTCCTAAGATAAATTTCCGTTTATAGCTGTATTGCTCTCAACACAAAAAGGACTGCCCGGGCAGTCCTTTTTTTATTCGGCGGCTTTGAAGTTGTAGATGGGACGGATGATTTTTTGTACTTCTGCGGTGGGGGTGATGGTCTCCAGGATCTCCTCCATGCCCTTGTATGCCATGGGAGCTTCGTCCAGAGTGGCTCTGCCCACGCAGGAGGTGAAAATCCCCTCCATTTCACGGCGGTAGTCCGCCAGGGACAGGCTCTTAAAGGCCTCGGTGCGGCTCATGAGACGGCCTGCGCCGTGGGGTGCGGAGCAGTTCCAGTCCTCGTTGCCCTTGCCGATACACAGAAGGCTTCCGTCACGCATATTGATGGGGATCAGGAGCTTCTCCCCGGCCTGTGCGGAAACTGCGCCCTTTCGCAGGATCATGTGATCCGTATCAATATAATTATGGATGGTGGTGAACTGCTCCACAGGGGTGAGATTCATGCCCTCCAGCAGGATCTGCACCATGGCCTTGCGGTTCAGGGCGGCAAATCGCTGCACCAGCTTCATATCGTGGATGTAGTCCAGAAAGGTCTGCCCCTCTACATAGGCCAGATCCTTGGGGATATCCGTTTGGCACAGGGCATTACGTCCCTGATTCTGGTAATACATGGCCACCTCAGTGCCCAAATGGCGGCTGCCGGAGTGTACCACCAGATAGAGCTGCCCCTCATCGTCCCGATCCACCTCAATAAAATGATTGCCGCCGCCCAGAGAGCCGATGCTGTGCATGGCCCGGTAGAGATCCACATAGGGGCTGCAGCGCAGGCTGTAGAGGTTGATCTCCTCGGCAAAGGCATGAGGGCGCTTGCGGACGTTTCTGCCGCAGGGAATCTCTTTATAGATCAGCTTATCCAGCGCCTTCAGGTCCATATCCCGCTCCTGCAGCGCCACGGTCTCCATGCCACAGCCGATGTCAACACCCACCATGCCGGGAACCACCTTGTCCGTCAGGGTCATGGTGGTGCCGATGGTGCAGCCCATGCCGGCATGGACATCGGGCATAATGCGGATGCGGCTGCCCGCAAAGGCAGACTGGTCGCAGACCTGACGGATCTGCTCCTCCGCAGAGCTCTCCAGCGTTTTGGCAAAGCAGTGGGCGGTATTGTACTGCCCGTTAATTTCAATCATGTTCTTTCACTTCCTCTCGGTTTTTCTTTTGTCCTCATTTTACAACGCAGAGGAGGGAAAATCGTGGAAAAAAAGTTGCGAGCCCGTTTTTTACTCTCGGGCCCGCAGCTTTTTCTGTTTTTCCAGCCGTTTTTTCAGATCCCGGATGAAGTCGTCGGGATAGACCACCTGCACCACCGGGCCGAAGGACAGCACCCGAATCAGCAGCTCGGTCTCGTCCCCCCGCTCGTAGGTCAGGCGCAGGCGGTAGCGGTTCTCCCCGATCCGCTCCGTCTCCCGCTGAAAATGGGAGAAGTGATGCATGACACGCTCCAAAGCATTCCGCTCGTCGGTCAATTCCAGAATCAAGACCCGTTTAGACAGTTCTCTGGGGCGGTAGTCCTCTTGGGCGCAGAGTCCCAGAGGCTGGCAGTAGGTGATACGGGAGAGATTGATGGTCAGAACGCCCCGTTTGTTGGAGGAGATCAGGCGGACTTTGTCGTCCTTGGAGGAGTACTCCAGCCGGTAGGGTACGCAGTTCCACAGATGCTCCCTGCCGTGGGTGCCGGCAAAGCCGATACGCAGACGGCGCTTTTCTCGTATGGCGGAGAGGATGCAGCGGAAACGGCGGATGTAATCGGGGTCTTCGAAGGGGTCGCCGTCCAGATAGCGGTCGAAATAGACGAAGGTATCGGGGGCGAAGAGGGGCTCTTCCTCCTCCAATCCCACGGCAGGAGGATCAAAAAGACGAATTCTGGGGTCCTGCAGCAGCGCCTTGAGCCAGCGCTTTTGCAGCTCCGTCAGGGGCATGGTAGGCTTGTGGCGCAGAGGGGTGGTCAGGTCTTCCTTGAGAAGCGGCCAGCTCTGCTCCTTCAGCGCTTTAGGGACGGTGAGAATGCTCTCCTCATAGCCCTCCTGCTGCACCGTAGCATAGAGGCGCTCCTCGGTCAGTTCCCCCTCCACCGCCCGGGACAGCAGCTTGGCTAACATATTATAATATGTACCGTAGATCTCGTTGAAAATCATCCGTCGCCACCTCCGTAAAGAGCATTCAGGGTATCCAGATCCTCATAGAACTGCCTGACCACCTGAGGGTTGGAGCATTTCAGCGAGGCAATGCGGCCGGTGAAGCTGCGGATCCAGGGCAGAAGCTCCGTGGCATCGTAGGTCAGGACACGGTAAACCAAACGATGCTCATCCAGACGGACGACGTGACCGTTGCGTTTCTCCCGTTCCAGGCGACGCAAGATGTACTCCTCCCCCTCCTCTATGTGCAGGGTCATCTCCACATAGTCCACGGTGAAATTCTCTCCCGTGGAGCTGCCCCAGAGGTGGCTGCGGAATTTCAGGTAAAAGCCCTCGTATTTCTCAGGCTCCGGCTCCCTCTCCAAAAGCGCCGCCGTCTGGATATAGTCCAGGCGGAAGAACATCATGCGGCGGAAGCCGTAGTGGTAGCAAAGGAGGTACTGCCGCCCATTCTGGGTACTGACGTAGATCTTCATGGGGTAGACCTTGTGGCACACGGGCTTGCTGCGGGATTTGCGGCGGAGATTGGTCAATTCCAGGCGGCAACCGCCGTCTATGGCCAGAAGCAGCTGCAATAAAATGCGGCTGTCGGCGGCATGGAGGAGATAGTGATGCTTGAAGCTGTAGTGGCCGGGGTTTTTCTCCAGCTTATCCAACAAGGAGGAGCCGATGACACCCAGCGGGGCTTCCTCAGAGTAGAAGGCCAGCGCCTCCGCCCAGCGGCGAAGGTTGACCCCATCCGAACTGCGGCGGTAATAGAGCTCCCTGCCCCGTTTCTCCTCCTGCAGCAGACCCAGCGCCACATATTCCTTCAGCTTTTTACGGACAGTGGACAACTCCGGCAGATGCTCCGGTGGGAAATGGCAGAAATAACGCTCAGCAAACAGCTCTGTGATCTGCCCCGGGGTGTAGGCCTCCCCCTCTGCCAGCAGATCCAGAATGTAGAAATGAAAGCTCACATCCTTGGAGGTGAAGCTCTTGGCCTTCAGCGCCTTGTACAGGGGGTTTTGGCGAATGGAACGGCTGTCCACGCTGAGAAAGACCTGCTTGCCCTCGGCGTTATGGCGAAAGCGCATATGCTCCCCCAGCCAGCTCTCCACACGGCGGCGCTCGTTGTCATAGCTGCGGGCGCTTTTCTGGTCGTACTCCTCACGGCGCTTGAAGCCGTAGACGTAAAACTGCCGCAGATAGCTGCGCACCCCGTCGAAATTTTTGATCAGCTCCTGAAATGCCATGGCTGCACCTCCCTTCCATTTTTCTTCAGTATAGCACAGATACGGGCGAAAAGATAGAATTTTACTTGCAATTTTTCTCCCTTTATGCCATAATATTTACGAACAAACGAACGAGAAGCGGTGAGACAGATGGACAAATATTCGGTGCTGCAGCAGTATTTCGGCTATGACAGCTTTCGCCCCGGGCAGGAGGCGCTGATCGACGGGATCTTACAGGGTCGGGACGTTTTCGGCATTATGCCTACGGGCGGCGGCAAGAGCATCTGTTATCAGGTGCCGGCAGCGCTGCTGCCGGGGATCACGCTGGTGGTGTCGCCCCTGATCTCCCTGATGCAGGATCAGGTGCTGGCGCTGAAGGCCGTGGGAATTCCTGCAGCCTATATCAACAGCTCCCTGAGCCTGAAGCAGCTCTCGCTGGTCTATGAGCGGCTGGCCGGGGGCGCTTACAAGCTGGTCTATGTGGCGCCGGAGCGGCTGGATACGGAGCGTTTTCTCCACATTCTCTCGGGGCTGCAGGTCTCCCTTTTGGCCGTGGACGAGGCACACTGCATCTCCCAGTGGGGGCAGGATTTCCGCCCCAGCTACCTGCGAATTCTGCGCTTTTTGGAGCAGCTGCCCCAGCGCCCCGTGGTGGCCGCCTTCACCGCCACCGCCACTCAGAAGGTACGGCAGGACGTAGAGGAGAATCTGGGTTTGCGGCAGCCCCTTCGGGTGGTGACCGGCTATGACCGCCCCAATCTCTATTTCGGTGTGCTGCGCCCCAAAAACAAGGATCAGGAGCTGCTGCAGCTGCTGAAAAAGGAGAAAAATCGCAGCGGTATCGTCTATTGCGCCACCCGCAAGGCGGTGGAGAGCGTCTGCCAGCTGCTGACGGAGGAGGGCTATGACGCCACCCGTTATCACGCAGGTCTGTCGGAGCAGGAGCGTGGGGAAAATCAGGAGGATTTTCTCCACGACCGCAAGACGGTGATGGTGGCCACCAACGCCTTCGGCATGGGCATTGACAAGAGCAATGTGAGCTTCGTCATACATTATAATATGCCCAAGAGCATCGAGGCCTACTATCAGGAGGCCGGGCGAGCCGGGCGGGACGGCACGGATGCACGCTGCATCCTGCTCTTCAGTCCGAGCGATGTGATGACGGCAAGATTTCTCATTGAGCATCCCTCGGAAAACGAGGAACTGGATGCAGAGCAACGGGAGGCGGTGCGGAAACAGGATCTGCAACGGCTGGATGCCATGGTCAGCTACTGCCGCAGCCTCACCTGTCTGCGCAGCCGGATCCTGCGCTATTTCGGCCAGGAGGACAGCGAAGGCTGTGGAAATTGCAGCAGCTGTCAGGCAGATTATGTGCCGACCAATATTACAAAACAGGCGCAGATGCTCCTGTCCTGCGTGAAACGGGTACGGGATAAGCTGGGCTATTATGTGGGAATAACCCTGATCTGCGATGTGCTGCGGGGTAGCCGCAGCAAGCGCATCAGCGAATTATCTCTGGAGGAGCTGAGTACCTACGGCCTGATGAAGGGTCTTCGGGCCCAGACCATTCGGGATATTGCCCGTCACCTGGAGGAAGAGGGCTATCTGCACACAGATCCCGTCCACGGAGGGCTGCGGCTCTGCGAGGCTGCGGCGGAGATCCTCTACAGGGGTAAAGAAGTAAGCATGCTGCTTCCCCCGTTGGAGGAGACAAAGGAACCCCGTACCGGGAAGGAAAAGCGGAAGGCCGCCGTGGCTGCCCTCTCGGCAAGGGAGCAGGAGATTTTCGAGGCGCTGCGTGCGCTTAGAATGGAGCTGGCTCGGAAAGCAGGGGTGCCTGCCTATACGGTCTTCTCCGATGCCACCCTGCAGGACATGGTGCGAAAGCTGCCCAAAAATATGAGCCAGTTCAAAAAAGTCTCCGGCGTGGGCGAGCTGAAATCTCTCTGGTACGGCAAGACCTTTTTGGCAAGGCTGAAGGAGTTTGTGTAGGGTACAACGGGATGGCTTTGTCGGTCTGTTTTTGAACTAACAACTAAGAGCTAAGGACGAATAACGAAGGTGTGCCTTCGGCACAGATTTTGAATATATATGCCATCAAACAGAAATTTGTCGAACAGTTTACCGCAGCCAAAGCCTCCCGTATCAGGAAGGATTTCGTACTATGAGTAAGGTTTCATATTACGCAATGTCATTGCGAGGAGCGTAGCGACGTGGCAATCTGTATTTATAAAGCCTCCGTTTTGCACCAAATTCCCATATATTCGAAACATTTAGAGAGCAGATTGCCACGTCGGCATAAATGCCTCCTCGCAATGACATGGCTTTTCGGTAGCCTGTACCTCTATTGGCAATGAGGTTTTGGGCGGAAGTATACAGTTCGATAAAC
>JAFUPG010000020.1 GCA_017481325.1 Oscillospiraceae bacterium | reverse complement strand
TATTCCTCTACTGCTTGTATCTTCAGCTCTGTACTATATACTTTGTTTGTGTGCGATCTTCTTTGCATAAAAATATCCCCTTAAAGTAGTCTTGAAATCTTTTTGTTTTTTCAAGTGTCTACTTTAAGGGGATTATATCAATCCGAGGCGGCTGTTCCTTATGTTATGTACTTGCTCAGCGGATCAGGCGGCGGCTGTAGAGCTTAGCCAGACCGCCTTCGGCGGTCTCACGGTAGCTCTCTGCCATGTGCTGGCCGGTCTCCTTCATGGTGCGCACCACCATATCGAAGCTGATATTTCTGGTGCCGCAGAGGAAGTAGGAGAGGTTGAATGCATCCATGGCACGTTTGGCGGCGACAGCGTTACGCTCAATGCAGGGGATTTGCACCAGACCGCAGATGGGGTCACAGGTCAGACCCAGCTGGTGTTCCATAGCCACCTCAGCGGCATACTCCGTCTGGGCAATGGTCATATCCTTCAGAGTGCAAAGGGCAGCGGCTGCCATGGAGCAGGCGGTGCCGATCTCAGCCTGGCAGCCACATTCAGCGCCGGAGATAGAGGCGTTGCGCTTGACCAGACTGCCGATCAGACCGGCGACGGCAAGGGCCTGCAGGATTTTTTCGTCAGATAAATGGTGCCGCTCCTGCATATAAAGCAGTACCGCAGGAAGCACACCGCAGGAGCCACAGGTGGGGGCAGTGACCACCGTGCCGTTATCTGCGTTTTCCTCCGCCACTGCAAAGGCATAGGCGGCGACGATGCGCAGCTCTCTGACCTGGGGTCTTTCGTTGGGGGTCTCCTGCTCAAAAAGGCGCTTTGCCTTGCGCTCCACGTTCAAGCCGCCGGGCAGAACACCGCTGGCACGAAGTCCGGCGCCGATAGAGCGCTTCATGGCTCTCCAGATCTGTGCTAAGAAATCCCAGATCTCGGGGCCTTCGTTCAGCTCTACATATTCGCTGAGGCTGATATAGCGCCAGGCGCAGAACTGCTGGATCTCCGCAAAGGAATTCTCCGGATAGACCTCTTCTGCGGCGCTGGCCGGTTCGCCCTCGATGACGATATCGCCGCCACCCACAGAGAAAACACGCATTCTGCCGATCTCCTCGCCCTCCTTGAAGGCGATGAAATCCATGGTGTTGGGGTGGGGATAGGTCTGGCCGGGCTCATCGTAGAAAATGACCTGGGTGCGCTCCTTGCCTAAAACCTCATAAAGCACACGGTCGGTGCCGTGACCGATGCCGGTTTTGCAAAGGGACTCATAGAGCATGACACGGTAGCGGTCAGCCTGGGGATAGCGCTGCATGAATACACGGGCGGCACGCTCCGGGCCGATGGTATGGGAACTGGAAGGACCTTTGCCGATTTTGTAGACATCTCGGATCGATTTCATCCGGTTTCACCTCTCTTTTTTTCTCAGATTTCATTATATCAGCTTTCCTTACGGTTTGCAATCTTCTATTTGCTTTTTCTTCAGGGCTTGTATGGAAAGCTCACCGGCCAGCTTATAAAGTGCGTCTGCCATGACCTGCTCAACGGCATGCCCCGACTGCTTTCCCACGGCGGCATAGAAAGCGTAAACGCCCGGATCCAGGGCGAGGGTAACAAGAATCATTTTTTCAAGCCTCCCTTGGGCAATTTTTCTGTATCTTATCCTATGCATCCTCTTGACAGACGTGATACAATATATATGGAAAATTACGGGCGGATGTGCGCCCGTTGAAGAACAGGAGACAGGAAAATGGCAAAAGAAAAGAAAGTGGAACAGATCACCGATATGGAGGTGGACTTTACCCAGTGGTATACCGATGTCTGCAAGAAGGCAGAGCTCATTGATTATTCCTCCATTAAGGGTATGTTTATTTACCGTCCCTATGGCTATGCCATCTGGGAGAACATCCAGGCACAGCTGGATGCCGAGTTCAAGAAAACCGGCGCCGAGAACGTCTATATGCCCATGCTGATCCCCGAGTCCCTCCTCCAGAAGGAGAAGGATCACGTAGAGGGCTTTGCCCCTGAATGCGCCTGGGTCACCTATGGCGGCAGCGAGAAGTTAGAGGAGCGTTACTGCATCCGCCCCACCTCCGAGACCCTCTTCTGCGAGCATTTCCGCAATGTGATCCAGTCCCACAGAGACCTGCCCAAGATGTACAACCAGTGGTGCAGCGTTCTGCGCTGGGAGAAGACCAGCCGTCCCTTCCTCCGTCACAGAGAGTTCCTTTGGCAGGAGGGTCATACCATGCATGCCACCAAGGAAGAGGCTGAGCAGGAGACCGAGCAGATGCTGAAGGTTTATGCCGACTTCTGTGAGAACGTCCTGGCTATGCCCGTCACCAAGGGCAGAAAGACTGAGAAGGAGAAGTTCAACGGCGCTGAGGCAACCTACACCATCGAGTGCATGATGCACGACCGCAAGGCGCTGCAGGCAGGCACCTCCCATTTCTTCGGTGATGGCTTCGCCAAGGCATTCGACATCACCTTCGCCAGCAAGGATAACAAGCGTGAGCATCCCTTCCAGACCTCCTGGGGCGTGTCCACCCGTCTTATCGGCGGCATCATCATGACCCACGGCGATAACAACGGCCTGGTGCTGCCTCCCAAGGTGGCTCCCATCCAGATCGTTGTCATCCCCATTGCCCAGCACAAGGAAGGCGTTCTGGACAAGGCCTATGAGCTGGCTGAGCGTCTGAAGAAGTCCGGTCTCCGTGTGAAGGTGGATGCCTCTGAGCAGAGCCCCGGCTGGAAGTTTGCCGAGTATGAGATGAAGGGTGTACCCCTCCGCCTGGAGATCGGCCCCAAGGATATCGAGAAGAACCAGTGCGTTCTGGCCCGCAGAGACAACGGCGAGAAGAGCTTCATCAGCCTGGATGCGCTGGAGAGCTGCGCTGCCGATCTGCTGCAGCAGGTGCATCAGGGTATGTACGACCGTGCCAAGAAGAACCTGACCGAGCACACCTACGATGCCGAGACCATGGAAGAGGCCAAGCGTCTGCAGCAGGAGCACGGCGGCTTCATCCGCACCATGTGGTGCGGCGATCAGGCCTGCGAGATCAAGATGAAGGAAGAGGCCGGCATGACCAGCCGCTGCATCCCCTTCGAGCAGGAAAAGCTGTCCGACAAGTGCGCCATCTGCGGCAAGGAAGCCAAGAAGATGATCTACTGGGGCGTTGCATATTAATTCATAATTCAAATAAGAGCTGTTGCAAACCGTGGGGTTTGCAACAGCTCTTTTGCTACGAAAAGGAGGGCCGCAGACAAGCGGCGAAACCTGTCTGCGGCAACAATAAGAAAGAAAAGAGGAGAAAATGAAAAAGAAACTTGATGTTTGTATTTACATAATACCCAAGAATTGTTAAGAATATAACCGAAAAGAAATTAAGATTTTATTAAGTTCGTAATAATTCTCCCTGTGACATATTTCGACAAGCTGCATACAATGTGCCAGGGAGGGATGGGCATATGCGATTTATCTATATTACCTTTTCTACCGTGACCGGGGCTATGGAAGGGAAGCTGCAGCTGCAGCGCCGGGGAATCGATGCAAGCCTCCGCAGAACACCGGAGGTGCTGCGACAAAGGGGCTGCGGCTACAGCCTGCGACTGCGGCAGACGCAGGTTGAGACGGCAAAACAATTGCTTCTGCATCAGGGGATTCCCTATGAGAGGATCTTTCTGGAGCTGGGGAAAGAACAGTGGCAGGAGGTGGCCTTGTGATTTATCTGGATGCGGCGGCCACCACCTTGCAAAAACCGCCCTCCGTTGGCCGTGCGGTGCTTCGGGCCATGGAACGATGCGGCAGCGTGGGCAGGGGAGGGCATCCGGCAGCGATGGCGGCCATGGAGGCGGTTCACAGCTGCAGAAGCCTGGCATCGGAGTTGTTCGATGCAAAGCCGGAGCAGGTGGTTTTTACAATGAACGCCACCCATGGCCTCAACCTGGCGATTTTTTCTCTGGTGCCCCCGGGAGGGCGTGTGCTGATCTCCGGCTTTGAGCACAATGCGGTGACAAGACCCCTAAACAAATTGGGCGCAGAAATCGCTGTGGCAGGCAGAAAACTCTTCGACCGGGATGATACGCTGTCGGCCTTTTCCGCCGCCCTGAAACAGCGCCGCTACGATGCTGTGATCTGCACCCAGGTGTCCAATGTGTTTGGCTATATCCTGCCCATAGAGGAGATCGCAGCCCTGTGTAGCGCACAGGCAGTTCCGCTGGTGATCGACGCCTCTCAGGGAGCAGGCTTGTTGCCGATTTCCCTGCGAAAAAGCGGCGCTGCTTTTATTGCCATGCCGGGGCATAAGGCGCTTTACGGCCCACAGGGCACGGGAATTCTTTTGTGCGGCAGAGAGACCACACCGTTGCTCTTTGGCGGCACGGGCGGTAATTCTCTGCGGCAGGAGATGCCGGATTTTCTGCCCGACCGTCTGGAGGCAGGAACCCACAATGTCTGCGGCATTGCGGGCTTGAGAGAGGGACTGCGTTTTGTGCGAAGCCATGGCACGGGGAAGCTTCTGAGGCGGGAACAGAAGCTTTTGCGCAGCTTGCTGCCGGATCTGAAGCAAATGGGACTTCGTTGCTTTTACGGAAAGGATCAGAGCGGTGTTCTGTCTTTTCTGCCTCCGCAGGAAAGCTGCGAGGCAGTGGCGGAGCTTTTTGCGCAGCACCATATTGCGCTTCGGGCAGGTCTTCACTGTGCGCCTCTGGCGCATGAAAGCGCAGGAACCCTTCCCGGAGGGACACTGCGGATCAGCCTGTCAGCAATGACGACACCTGCAGATTTGAGACAGTTTTTGCAAATCTGTAAAATAATCTTTATGAAAAACGGAAAATCACGAATCACCCCTTGCTATTGACAGCAAAATCGGCTATAATCTATGAGTAAAAATGTATAAGCGGAGTTTTGCTTATGGATAAGATAATTGATTTTTTCAAAGATGTGTTCTCTATGCTCCCCACGCTGAAGATCATGGACGTGGTGGATATTCTGCTGGTGGCAGTGGTGATCTATGCGGTCTTCATGATGATCCGCACCACAGGCTCCGCCCGAATCGCCAAGAGCGTGATCATCATCCTTCTGCTCACCGGTGTGACCGAGCTTTTGAACATGCATCTGACCAATTTTATACTGGACGGCATTTTGGAGATC
Source organism: Oscillospiraceae bacterium (assembly GCA_017481325.1). The sequence goes on along the minus strand of JAFUPG010000020.1, from coordinate 34,848 downwards.
GGCCTCATTGCGCTGGTGATCATGTTCCAGCCGGAGCTGCGCCGCATGCTGGAAAAAATGGGCAGCAAGAGCTTCCGTGAGATCCTGAACATGAAAACGGAACAGCGTGATGTGGAGAAGGTGATCGAGCAGACTGTGGCAGCCTGCGAGATCCTGTCTAAGGAGCACACCGGCGCCCTCATCGTCTTTGAACGGGACGTCTCCTTGATGGATTATCAGAAAACCGGCACCGTGGTGGATGCGCAGGTGTCCCACGAGCTGCTGCGTAACATTTTCTTTACCAAAGCTGCCCTCCATGACGGCGCTGTGCTGGTGCGCAAGGAGCGTTTGGCGGCGGCAGGCTGTGTTCTGCCGCTGACCCAGAATCGCAATATTTCCAGCGATCTGGGTACCAGACACCGTGCTGCCATCGGTATCAGCGAGGTGGCTGATGCAGTGGTAGTGGTTGTCTCCGAAGAGACCGGTACCATCTCTGTAGCGGTCAACGGAATGCTCAAGCGCCATTTGGCACCGCAGACCCTGTCCAAGTTGCTGAAGAATGAACTTGATCCCCAGACCGATGAGGAACAGCAGGGCCTTTTCGGCAAGGTAAAGAAGAAGTTTGAAAAGAAGGACAAGCAGGAAACGGATCGCCCGAAGGAGAAAAAGAAGCTCTTCCGGAAGAAAGCAAAGGATGATAACGATGCAAAACAATAAAATTCTCACCTTTATACTTGCACTTCTGGCATCCATTGGCCTGTGGGTCTATGCGGTCACGGTGATCAATCCCGACGACACCAAGACCATTACCAATGTCCCGGTCACCTTCGCCAACCTCTCGGTACTGGAGGGAAAGGGGCTGATGCTGACCGGCGGCGAGAAGCAGTATATTTCTCTGGAACTTTCCGGCAGACGTTCCGATCTGAAGCAGCTTACCAGCTCCAATACGGAGGTCATTGCGGATCTGAGCCGCATCGACAGCGCCGGAACCTATGAGATCACCTGGTCTCTGGATCTGCCCTCCACCGTGGCCTCCGGAGATATCGGCATTGTCAGCTCCAGCAGCAATAAGGCAAAGGTGAAGATCAGCGAATATATCCACGATATGCGTGTTCCGCTTCGTGTGGAACACGTGGGAACGCTGCCCGATGGATACATTCTCGACCCCATTGTGCTCAGCCGTGAAACGGTGGGCATCAGCGGCCCTGCGGAGGAACTGGAGAATCTGAAGGAAGCGGTCATCACTGTTGAACTGGATCAGCTTACGGAGTCCATCGACCGGGAGGTTACCTACCGCTTTGTGAATCAGGATGATCTGACCCCGGAGTTCAGCAGCTATGTGACCATGACCGAGCAGAGCGTGCATTTGTATGTTCCCGTCCTTCGATATAAGGAAATTAAGCTTACTGCCAAGCTGATCGACGGCGGCGGCGTAACTTCCAAGGATGTGACAGTCAGCTTTGATCCCCCCATCATCGCAGTAACCGGCTCCGATGAGGCACTGCAAAACCTCACTACCTTAACAGCACTGGAGATCGATCTGGCTGCCACCGACAATAACGACAGCTGGACCATTGTTCCCCAACTCCCCGAAGGTGTGAATTTCCGTGGAAACGAACCTTCGGTCAGTATCAGCGTGAAGTTCACGGGTATTATGGTCAAAGCCTACACCATTGCCTGCGCTGATATTGAGCGCCTGGATGATATTGAAACCTTTGGTTTCGGTGAACAAAAAGTCACCATTAAGGTTCGTGGAAAGGTCACCGACATCAGCGGGCTGTCTATCAAAGACATCCGTGTCACTGCGGATATGGAAAAAGATTACGATCCCGCAACCAAGACAGTTACTCTGACTGTCCATATTCCCTCCGGACTCCAGGCGGAAGTGATGCACGGCCCTTACACCGTGCAGGTCATTGAGATCGGGCCGGAAGAGACCACCGATTGATGGAGCAAAAAGCAAAAGTAACCCGCTTGCTGCCCCATGGCCGGGCTGAGCTGACGGTACTTCGGCAGAGTGCCTGCTCCGGAGACTGTGACAGCTGCGGCGGCTGCGGCGGTGTGCAGCAGAGCTTGCTTGTAACGGCAGAAAATCGCATCAACGCCTGCGAGGGGGATATGGTCTATGTCTCCACCGCAAGCTCTCTGGTATTGAAGGCGGCGGCGCTGGTTTATCTGCTGCCTCTGATGCTGTTTATAGTGGGCTTTTTCCTGACAAACGCATGGGGCGGCTGGGCCTATGCAGTGGGCGCTGCCGGATTTGTCCTGGGCCTGCTGCCTGCCATCCTGTTCGACCGAATGCTGCGCAGAAAGCCTGTAAAATATGTAATTACGGAATTTGTCAGATAATTATGTTTGGATATGTCATTCCCAGAAGGGACAAACTGTCGGAGTCGCAGCAGGCCCGTTATAAGGGCGCTTATTGCGGCCTGTGCCGTGCGCTGAAGCTGCGCTATGGTTTTCGGGCCCGGTTTCTGGTCAATTATGATCTGACCTTTCTGTATTTTCTCATGCAGAAACAGAAAGAGCAGAAAATGGAGCGCTGCTTCTGCCCGGCAAATCCTTTCTGTAAAAAGGATTGCCTTCCGGCCGATGAGGCTATGGAATATGCGGCGGATCTGTGCATTCTCCTCAGCTGCCAAAAACTGGAAGATGCGGCACTGGACGGCGGCCTATTTACGAAAATCGGTGCAAAGCTTGGCCTTCTGTTCTACCGCCGTGCCTACCGTAAGGCAGCGGCCTTCCGACCGACGGAGGATCTTGCCTTCCGCACCTGTCTGCAGAAGCTTCACACCCTGGAGCGTGAGCGCTGCGGCAGCATTGACCGTGTGGCAGATGCCTTTGCCACCCTTTTGAAGGTGGGGGCAGCATCCATCCCGGATGAGGCCAGGCGTCGCCCCATGGAGCATCTCTTATACCATGTGGGACGTTATCTCTATCTCACAGATGCTTTGGAGGATCTTCCCAAGGATCTGAAAAAGGACAATTATAATCCCCTCCGCTACCGTTACTCCCTGGGAAACGGCTGTCTTCAACCGGAGGACAAGCGACAGCTCATGGATACCATTGATGCTTCCATCAGCATGGCTGCATCTGCTTTTGAACTGCTGGAGTTGGGAGAAAACACAGAAATATTGGATAATATCATTTATTACGGTTTGCCTGCTGTGCTGCATAGTGTGGCGCAAGGCACCTTCCGTAAGAGAGGAAAGAAGCATGAAAGATCCTTATGAGGTTCTGGGTGTACCCTATGGCGCATCTGAGGAGGTCATCAAAAAGGCCTACCGTGACTTAGCCAGAAAGTACCACCCCGATAACTATGTCAATAACCCCCTGGCGGATCTGGCCCAGGAGAAAATGAAGGAGATCAACGAGGCTTACGATGCCCTGACCAAGGGCGGCGCTGCTTCCGGCAATTCCTCCGGCTCCTATCACCAGAACCAAAGCCGCAGCGGTGGCTATACCGGCGGCACGGCTTCAGAGTTCGCTCTGGTGCGTCGCATGATCCAGCAGGGAGACTTGGACGGCGCCGAGGCCAGACTTAACGGCATTGCCAACCACAACGCCGAGTGGTACTACCTCCGGGGCGTCATCGCCCAGCGCAGAGGCTGGATGGATGAGGCTGCCCAGAATTTCCGCATCGCCGCCAATATGGAACCCCATAATGCAGAATATGCCAATGCCGCCCGTGCAGTGGGTGGTCAGGCTGCCTATACTTACCGCCAGCAGCGTACAGACACGAGCGACGATTGCACTCTGTGCGACGTGTGTTCTGCTCTGATGTGCATGAATTGCCTGTGCGATTGCTGCCACTGAAAGGAAATGAAAGAATGATCCATAGTATGACCGGCTACGGCAGAGCCGTAGAGACCATCCGTGACCGTGAGATCACCGTAGAACTCCGTTCTGTGAACAACCGTTTTCTGGACTGCAATGTGAAAATGCCCCGTGCCTTCTCCTACGCAGAGGAGGCAGTGAAGCAGGCGGTGAAGCAGACAGTCTCCCGTGGCAAGCTGGATGTGTTCATCAGCATCAACACCACTGCCTGCGAAAATGTCGATATCAGCCTGAACCGCCCCCTCCTGGAGGGCTATCTCCAGGCACTGCGGAGCATCGCCGCCGATTATTCCGTACGGGATGATATCAGCGCTGTCTCCCTGGCACGCTTCCCTGACGTATTCGTGGTGGAGAAGGCCGAGGAGGACGAGGCGCAGAACACCGCCGATATCCTCAGCGTGGTGAACAAGGCGCTGGATGCCTATAATGCCATGCGCCTGAAGGAGGGCGAAGCCCTGGCAGCCGATCTGCTCTCCCGCAAGGCCACCATTCTCAGCTATGTGGAGAAGGTGGAAGCACGCAGTGCCGTCACCGTGGCGGAGTACCGTAACCGCCTGACCATCAAGCTGCGTGAGGTTCTGGAGAACCATACCATCGATGAGTCCCGCATCCTTACCGAGGCAGCGATTTTTGCCGACAAGGTAGCCGTGGATGAGGAGACCGTACGCCTGCGCAGCCATCTGTCCCAGATGGAGGAACTGCTGGCCAAGGGCGGCGCTGTGGGCAGGAAGCTGGATTTCCTGCTGCAGGAGATGAACCGTGAGGCAAACACCGTAGGCTCCAAGGGCAATGACCTGGAGCAGGCGAGAAATGTGGTAGAGATCAAGGCGGAGCTGGAAAAGATCCGTGAGCAGATCCAGAATATCGAGTAATATGCCGCTGATCAATATCGGATACGGAAATCTGGTTTCCACGGAGCGGCTGCTGACAGTGGTCAGCCCCGACTCCCTGCCGGTCAAGCGCCTGATCCAGGAGGCAAAAGACCGTGCCATGCTCATCGATGCCAGCTTTGGCAGAAAGACCCGTGCGGTTCTGGTGATGGATACGGATCATGTGATCCTCTCTGCCATCAGCCCCGAGGCCATTGCCAAGCGATCCAACGGTAGCCAGGACGCTGCCGAACTTCGGGAGGAAGAGGAATGAAGCAAGGTAGAATCATCATCATCTCCGGCCCTTCCGGTGTAGGAAAGGGCACCGTGGTCAAGCGGATCATGGCAGCAGACCCCAATCTCTGCTTCTCTGTCTCCGCAACCACCCGTACCATCCGCCCCGGCGAGGTAGACGGAGTCAGTTATTTCTTCATCTCCAAGGAGCAATTTGAGGAGATGATCCAAAAAGGCGAGTTTCTGGAATACGCCAGCTACGCCGGCAATTACTACGGCACCCCGGAGCCTGCGGTCAACGCAGCTCTGGCACAGGGGCGCAGCGTAGTGCTGGAGATCGAGGTACAGGGAGCGCTGCAGGTCATGAAGCGCCGTCCCGATGCGGTTTCCGTCTTTATTGCACCCCCCTCTTTTGAAGAGCTTCGCCGCCGTCTGGAGGGACGAGGAGACACCTCTCCCGAGAGTATGGAGCGCCGCCTGCAGGAGGCCTTTGGGGAGTGCGCCCAGGCAAAAAAATATACTTATACCGTGATCAACGACAGCTTGGATGAGGCAGTACATAAGGTGCAGGCCATCCTGACCGCCGAGGGCTGCCGCAGCTTATATACAAACATCCCACAGAAGGAGGAATAAACAAATGTTATATCCCGCAATGTCCGACCTGCTGAAGAACATTGACAGCAGATACTTAATGGTGAATGTGGTGGCACGCCGTGCCCGTCAGATCTCCATCGAGGCCGAAGAAAACAACGAAACCCTCACCGAGAAGCCGGTCACTCTGGCCATTCGTGAGGTGGCTGAGGGCAAGCTCTCCGCCTCTATTTTGGAAGATTGAATCACATAGCGGTAGGACGGAAAAGCAAAATTTCTGTCCGACCGCTGTTTGTGGTTTTTAGAACGGGCGAAGGAGGGCTGTAAATGCTGGCGAAAATAGCGGTTTCTGCGGCGATCTTCGCCATTGACAAGCCCTACGATTATCTGGTGCCTGCCGAGCTGCTTTTGCAGCCCGGTCAGCGAGTGCTGGTGCCCTTCGGAAGATCCAATAAGCAGACCGAGGGAATTGTCCTGTCTCTGGAGGATACGGAGCGCCCCGGCCTGAAATCCGTGCTGCAGGTGCTGGATCCGGAACCGCTACTGGATGAGAAGATGCTTCGCCTTGCCGCTTTTTTGCGGGAGCGCTATTTCTGCACCTTTTATGATGCGGTAAAGGCGATCCTTCCGGCCGGTGTCTGGTTTCGGGAAGAGGAGCGTTATTCCATTTGTGAGCCTAACTGGCAAGAGGCCATCTCCCGTCAGAAAACCGCTCTTGCGGTCATGCAGACCATTGCGGATCTGGGCGGCGAGGTGCAGGGGGAACTGCTGCGCAAGCAGTTCGAGGAAGATGCCCTGGAGAAAGCCCTCCGCTACCTGCTGAAGAAAAAGCTGCTCCATCTGCAGACCGACCGCCGCCGTGCAGTGGGAGATAAGACAGAACGGATCGTGCTACTTACGGTTTCTGCGGAGGAGGCACTGGATTTTGCCGCCCGTAAAAAACGCTCCGCTGCCATGCAGGCGGCGGTGATGGAGCTGATGGCCGCTGTAGGGGAGTGCTCTGCCAAGGAGATCTGCTACTTTACCGGCGCAAGCAGCGCTACACTCAATGCCCTGGAGCGCTCGGGCTATGTCTGCTTTACCCAGAAGGAGAGCTTGCGCATCAGTCAGGTGGAACCTGCCAAACTGGATGGCCCTTTGATCCTGACACCGGAACAAAACCGTTGCTACGAAGGCCTTTCCGAGCAGCGAAAGCAGGAAAAACCGGGCATTGCCCTGCTTTACGGTGTTACGGGCAGCGGCAAGACCTCAGTCTATATCCGCCTGATCTATGACTGCCTCGCCTCCGGAAAGACAGCCTTGCTGCTGGTGCCGGAAATCGCTCTGACCCCTCAGCTTTTGGCGCTTTTTGCAGCCCATTTCGGTGAACAAGCGGCAGTGCTCCACAGCAACCTGCGGATCACGGAGCGCTACGATACATTTAAACGCATCCGCTCCGGAGAGGCCAGAGTTGTCCTGGGGACCCGCTCGGCGGTTTTTGCGCCCCTGCAGGATCTGGGACTGCTCATTGTGGACGAGGAGCAGGAGCACACCTATAAATCGGAAAATTCTCCCCGTTACCATGCCCGTGAGGTGGCAATTTACCGTGGCGCTCAGAGCAATGCGCTGGTGCTTTTGGGTTCTGCTACCCCCTGCATTGAGACCATGTACCGGGCAAAACAGGGGATCTATGGCTTCTATCAGCTGAAAAGCCGCTTCAATCGTCAGCCTCTGCCTCCGGTGCAGATCGTGGATATGAAGGAAGAACTGAAGCAGGGCAATGCCACTGCTATCAGCGAGCCTCTGCTTCTGGCGCTGCGTGAAAACATCGAAAAAGGGCAGCAATCCATTCTCTTCCTGAACCGCCGTGGCACCAGCCGTATGATGGTCTGTGTAGACTGCGGCTATGTGCCCATGTGCCCCGGTTGCAGCGTGGATCTGACCTATCACCATGCCAACGGGCGCATGATGTGCCACTACTGCGGCCATTCCGAGCCCTTGCCTTACCGCTGCCCCAGCTGCGGCGGACATCTGAAACCCATCGGCATTGGCACCCAGAAGGTGCAGGAGCAGCTGGAGCAGCTGCTGCCCGGTGCTGCCGTATTGCGCATGGATGCGGATACGGTCTCTGCGGTAAATACCCATGAGAAGCTTTTGAAACGATTCCGAGAGGAAAAAATCCCGATTTTACTGGGAACGCAAATGGTCACCAAGGGCTTAAACTTTGAAAATGTGACCCTCGTGGGAGTCCTGGACGGGGATATGTCTTTATATGTAGGTTCATATCGTGCCTCAGAGACCACCTTCTGCATGACAACGCAGGTGGTGGGGCGAGCCGGTCGAGGGAACCTAGGCGGCAGAGCCATCGTCCAAACAATGACCCCGAAAAATCAGGTTATCTCCCTCGCTGCCATGCAGGATTATGACGGCTTCTATGAAGCGGAGCTGCCTCTTCGGCGGCTGCGTGGCTGTCCGCCCTTCCGGGATCTGATTACCCTGACCTTCCACGGGATGCAGGAGGAGCTTGTCTGGCAGGGAGCCCAACGCTTCCGTGCCATGCTGACAGCCCAGCTGCATAGTGAGCACTATATGGCGGAAGAGGTTCAGATCTTAGGGCCTGCTCCGGCACAGATCGCCCGGATCAATTATCATTACCGCTGCCGCCTGACCCTCAGCTGCCGCAACAGCCGTTCGCTTCGGCAGCTGCTGGCGCACCTGATGCGACTGTTTTTAAAAGATAAGCAAAATAAGCACGTTGGCCTCTATGCAGATGTCAACAGCAATGAATAGGAGAACACTATGGCACTGAGAAAAATTCTGACGGCAGAGGATCCTGCGCTCCATAAGGTCTGCCACAAAGTCACCCGTTTTGACGAGAAACTGCACCGCCTGCTGGATGATATGAAGGAGACGGTGGTGGATGCCAACGGCGTGGGTCTTGCGGCACCCCAGATCGGCATTATGCGCCGTGTGGTGGTCATTGATACCGGCGAGGAGATCGTGGAGTTGATCAACCCCGAGGTCATCGAGACTTCCGGCCAGCAGGACGGTATGGAGGGCTGCCTTTCCGTACCCGGCGAGTACTGGCTGGTAAAGCGCCCCATGATCGCCAAAGCCAGAGCCCAGGATCGTAACGGTGACTGGTTTGAAATGGAAGGCGAGGGCCTGATCGCCCGCTGCATCTGCCATGAATGTGACCATCTGGACGGCCATATCTATACGGAGAAGGCTTACCACAAGCTGACCGACGAAGAGTTGGAGGAGATCATCTCCCGACAGGAGGAAGAATGAGAGTAGTATTTATGGGCACGCCGGATATTGCGGCGACCTGTTTAAAGCGTCTGATGGCGGAGGAGCATGAGATCGTCGGCGTTTACACCAAGCCCGATATGCCCAAGAACCGTGGCATGAAGCTGGAAATGTCCGATGTGAAGAAGCTGGCCCTGGAGGCCGGCCTGCCTGTCTATCAGCCTTTGAATTTCAAAGAAGATGCCACGGTGGAGGAACTGCGCAACCTGCAGCCCGATGTGATCGCCGTAGTGGCCTACGGCAGAATTCTGCCCCAACGTGTGCTGGATATCCCCAAGAAGGGCTGTGTTAATATCCATGCCAGTGTGCTGCCTCTCCTGAGAGGTAGCGGCCCCGTGCAGTGGGCGATCCTCAACGGCTTTGACGAGACCGGTGTTACGGCACAGTTTATGGCGGCGGAGATGGATGCAGGAGATATTATCGACGTCCGCAAGACCCGTATTGAGCCCTATGAGAATGCCCAGAGTCTTCTGGATCGTCTGGCGCTTTTGGGCGGCGAGCTGCTGGTGGATACCCTCCATGTCATCGAAAAGGGAGAGGTTATCGCTGTGCCTCAGGATCACAGCAAGGCCACCTTTGCCCCCATGCTGAATAAATCCCTCTGTCCCATCGATTGGAGCAAGACCCAGCGGCAGATCATCGACCATGTCCGTGGTCTGGATCCCTGGCCTGTGGCCACCACCGAGATTCAGGGAAAGCGCTTTAAGATCTATTCCGTCCTGCCCGTAGAGGGCGAGACCGAACAAGCCCCCGGCACTCTTTTGGCGCTGAGCAAAAAGGGGCTGGACGTGGCCTGTGGCGGCGGCAAGATCCTCAGGATCACCTGCCTGCAGGCAGAGGGTGGCAAGCGGATGCCCGCTGCGGATTATTTCCGTGGCCATCCCATTGAGCTTTGATCATGGAGCTTACTGCCAGAGAGGCGGCGCTTTCGGCTCTGATCGCCTGCCGCAGACAGGGCGCCTGGTCGGAGGGCATTTTAAAGGAACTGCTCCATGGCATGGAGCGACGGGAAGCGGCACTGGCCAGCAGACTCTGCTACGGCGTGCTGCAGAATCGCATCCTTCTGGATCACTGGCTGGATGCTTATGTGAAGGGCAAATTGCAGCCCGTGGTGCGGGATATCCTTCGCCTGGGGCTGTATCAGATACAATTTAACGATAAAATTCCTGCCTCTGCTGCCGTTCATCAGGCAGTGGAGCAGTGCAAAAAGCATGCCAACGCTCAAGCGGCTCGTCTGGTCAACGGTGTGCTGCGCAATATTCTCAGGGCAGGGGACTTGCCACTCCCCGAAGATCCCGGCCTGCGCTACAGCCATCCGGCTCCCTTGCAGAAATTGCTGGAGGCAGAATTTGGCAAAGAGAAAGCCGGGGCACTGATGCGCTGCCATAATGAGGCGCCTGAGACCAGCTTGCAGCTGAACCCTCTTTTGGGTGACTTGCAGAGTCTGCAAACGGAGTTGGAAGCCTCCGGTTGCTCTGTAAAGGAGCATCCCTGGCTGGAAAACTGCCTCTACGTTACCGCAACAGGCAGCCTGGAGAGTCTGCCGGCTTTCCGTGAGGGAAGAGCCTATGTACAGGATGCTGCTGCCAAGCTCAGCGTTCTGTCGGCAGGGATTCAGCCGGGAATGCGTGTGCTGGATTGTTGTGCCGCTCCCGGCGGCAAGAGCTTCGCCGCCGCCATGTGCATGGAGAATCGGGGCAAGCTGGTCTCCTGCGACATCCACCCCCACAAGCTGCAGCTCATTGAAAAAGGCGCTCAGCGCCTGGGGATCACCATTCTATCCACCCGTTTGCAGGATGCCTCCAAGCCTGTGGAGGAATTTAGAAACAGCATGGATGTGGTGCTGGCAGACGTGCCCTGCTCCGGCCTGGGCGTGATCCGCAAAAAGCCCGACATCCGCTATAAGGATCTAAAGCAGACCGAGGCGCTGCCTGCCATTCAGAGCGCCATTCTGGCGCAGCAGGCAGAATATGTGAAACCCGGCGGTGTGCTGCTGTACAGCACCTGTACCATTCTCAGGCGGGAGAACGAGCAGGTTGTAGATGAATTTTTGAAGAATTACGGGAATTTTTCCCTGGAAGAGATCCAATTCCCCCCAAAAAGTGGCCTGAGCAAAAGCGCCATGGCCACGCTCTTACCCTGTGATCAGGGAACAGACGGATTTTTTATCTGTAAACTCAGGAGGAAGCCTTGAAGGACATCAAATCTCTGACGCTCAAGGAGCTGAGCGAGGAACTTGCGCAGCTTGGCGAGCCGAAATTTCGAGCCTTACAAGTTTATACCTGGCTCCACCGTGGAGCAAGAAGCTTTCAGGAGATGAGCAATCTCTCCAAAGCCCTTCGTGAGAAGCTGTCTCAGACCTACAGCCTCTACTGCCCTACGGTGGCACGGCGGCTGGTGTCCCAGAAGGACGGCACAATGAAGTATCTCTGGCGGCTGGAGGACGGCAACTGCGTTGAAAGCGTTCTCATGCGCTATCACCACGGCAATACCATCTGCATCTCCTCGGAGGTAGGCTGTGCCATGGGCTGTGCCTTCTGCGCCTCCACCAAGGGCGGCCTGATCCGCAGGCTGAGCCCCTCCGAGATGCTGGATCAGGTGCTGTTCACCCAGCTGGATTCCGGCCTGCCCATCTCCAATATTGTGCTTATGGGCATCGGAGAGCCTCTGGACAATTATGACAATGTGCTGCGCTTTTTGCAGCTGGTCAATTCTCCCGAGGGCATGAACATCGGTATGCGACACATCAGCCTGTCCACCTGCGGTCTGGTGCGCCGTATTGAAGATCTTGCACAAGAGGATCTGCAGCTGACCCTGTCGGTGTCACTTCACGCCCCCTGTGACGAGATCCGCAACGACATTATGCCTGTGAACAAGCGCTGGAATGTGGACGAGCTTCTGTCCGCCTGCCGTGCTTACTACGAGAAAACCGGACGGCGGATCTCCTTTGAATACGCCATGATCCGTGATGTCAACGATACGCCCCAGATGGCGAAGCTTCTGGGCAAAAAGCTCCGTGGGATGGGAGCCCACGTTAATTTAATTCCCCTCAACGACATTGAAGAGAGTCCCTTAAAGCCCAGCCTGCCTCAGACCGTGCGAGCTTTTCAAAAGAGTCTGGAGGAGCATGGGATCACCGCCACCGTGCGGCGAACCCTGGGCAGTGATATCAATGCCTCCTGCGGTCAGCTCCGCAGGAAATTCGAAAAGGAACAAACATCGGAAAGGAGTGATTGCTGATGCAAGCCTGGGGTCTGAGCGATGTAGGAAATGTCCGTGCCCAGAATCAGGATGCTTTCCGCATCGACCGAATATCCGAAACTGCCCTCCTAGCCGTGGTATGTGACGGCATGGGCGGCGCAAAATCCGGCAACGTCGCCAGCCGTTTGGCAGGCGAGGTGTTCTCCGAGGAGGTGCTGCGATCCTTCCGCAGCGATGCCACCAGGGAGGAGACCGAGCAGATGCTTCTGTCTGCCGCAAAATTGGCCAATATTTCCGTCTACGAGCACTCTCAGATCAGCGACGCCTATACCGGAATGGGCACCACCCTGGTTGCCTGCCTGGTCTATGAGAAGGGCGCACTGATCCTGAACGTAGGCGACAGCCGTGCCTATCACATCGATTCCGACGGCATCCGACGGGTCACCACCGACCACTCTCTGGTGGAGATGATGGTGCTCCGTGGAGAACTGACGCCGGAAGAGGCAAAGGTACATCCCCGTCGCAATTTGATCACCCGTGCGGTAGGCACCACCGGCTCTGTAACGCCGGATGTCTACTTTGTACAGCCGGTCAAAGGAGACTGCTTCCTGCTTTGCAGCGACGGTCTGAGCAACCTGATGTCCCAGCAGGAGATCCTCTTCGAGGTAGCTCACGGGGCGAGGAAAGACGATTGCTGTCAGCGCCTGGTAGAGATCGCAAAGGATCGTGGCGCCCCCGATAATGTGACGGCTCTTTTGGTTGCAGTATGATATACTTTGGAATACTACCGTTTTTCGCCCTGGTTTTGGTGCGAAGCGTGAATATGTGAGGGAAAAACAATGGAAAATTACATAGGCAGATTACTGGATAACCGCTACGAGATCCTGGAGATGATCGGCGTGGGCGGTATGGCAGTGGTATATAAGGCGCTGGATCATCGCCTGAACCGTCAGGTGGCAGTGAAGGTGCTGAAGGATGAGTTCACCAAGAACGAGGAATTCCACCGCCGCTTCCGCACGGAGTCCCAGGCGGTTGCAATGCTGTCCCATCCCAATATCGTCAGTGTTTACGACGTGTCCCGGGCTGCAGATGCGGATTTTATCGTCATGGAACTCATCGAGGGCATCACTCTGAAGCAGTACCTTCAGAAAAAGACCAGCCTCAACTGGCGTGAGACCCTGCATTTCTCCATGCAGATCGCACGTGCGCTGGATCATGCCCATAACCGTGGCATTATCCACCGTGACATTAAGCCCCATAATATTATGATCCTCAAGGATGGCAGCATCAAGGTTGCCGATTTCGGCATCGCCCGTATCGGCTCCGCCCAGAATACCCTAACCCGTGAGGCCCTGGGTTCTGTGCATTACATCTCTCCGGAGCAGGCAAAGGGCGGCAGAATCGATAACCGCAGCGACCTGTATTCCCTGGGCGTTGTGATGTACGAGATGCTCACCGGCAAGACTCCTTATGACGGCGAAACCCCCGTTTCCGTTGCCATTCAGCATATTAACGGCGAGGCAAAGCGCCCTGCGGAGCTTATGAGCGGTATTCCCCTGGGTCTGGAGCAGATCACCATGCATGCCATGACCTGCGAGGCAGATGCACGCTATTCTTCCGCTGCGGAGATGGTACGTGATATGGAGGAATTCCGCAAGAATCCCGCCATGACCTTCCTCTTTGGCGCACAGTCTTCCTCTTATGTGCCCCAGAATCAGACCGCCGAGTCCAAGGCTGCGCCGCAGCCCAAAACCGGCATGCCCCGTACAGAGGCAGAGCGTTACGCCGCTGCCAGAGCTGCCAAAATGGGCGAGAACCGCACCGTCGAGGAGCGCAGAGCCCAGCGTGCCCGCCGTGAAAAGGAACTGGAGGAGAAGAAGCGCCGCAACACAGTGATCATCTCTGTCTGTGCGGTGGCTGCTGTGGTGATGGTCATTGCCCTGATTTTCATTCTGGTCTCCTGCTCTGACGGCATCTCCCTGGGCGGCAACAAGGAATCCACCTCCAACTCCGAGCTGGTGGATGTACCGAAGTTCATCGGCAAGCGCTTGAGTGATATTGATCCCGAGGACTATCCCAATTTGGATGTGGATGTAATCAGCGTAGTGGAGGAGTACAGCAACGACTACGAAGCCGGTTTTGTCATGGATCAGTCTCCCGGTGCCGGTGAAAAGGTCAAAACCGGCCGAACCATTCAGCTGGTGGTCAGCAAGGGCGCTCAGATCATTGAGATGCCCGATCTGGACGGCTACACCGAGGCCGAGGCCATTCGTGCGCTGCAGAATCTGAACATCGGCATCAAGACCCGTATTAAGGACGAGATCGACAGCTCCGTGGAAGAGGGTTGCGTCGTACGTACCGAGCCCGAAGCAGGTCAGAGCCTGGAGCGTGAGCAGGAGGTTGTACTGTATATCAGCCTGGGCGAAAAGAAAATGCCCGACCTCCGTGGCGATACCAAGAGCAATGCAGAGACACGCCTGAAGCAGCTGAACATCGGCCTGAAGGTCACCTTCCAGGAGGAAGAGAGCGACGAATACGAGGAGGATCAGGTCATCCGTACCAATCCCGCCGCCGGCAGCGACCTGAACGAAGGCGACGAGATCATCCTCTATATTTCCATCGGCAGCAAAAATACCACGGTACCCGACGTGACCACCAAGAGTCTGGAACTTGCCATTCAGCTGCTGGAAGCTGCAGAACTGAAATATGCCGTCAACGAGGTCTATGACGAAATGGTTCCCCAGGGCTATGTTATCAGCCAGAGTGTTCTGCCGGATAGTAAGGTAGAAAAGGATACCATCGTGATCATCGATGTCTCCAAGGGCCCCGAACCTACAGAAGAGTCTACAGAGGAGTCCACAGGGGACTCTACTGAGCCTCCCACGGAGTCCACGGGGGAGCCTTCTACCGAGCCCTCTTCGGAAGAGCCCGTTCAGGATAGCACCGAAGCAGATCCTACAACCTCTGACGAAGTTCCCAATCCCGAGACACCGTAACAACAGCTATGAGTGATTTTTTTGAAGGACGTATTGTCAAGGCTTTAAGCGGTTTCTACTATGTTCGTGAGGAATCGGGAGCAATCACCCAGTGCCGTGCCAGGGGCATCTTCCGCAAGGAGCGCATCAGCCCTCTGGTGGGAGATCTGGTCAGCTTCTCCCACCAGGGAAAGGGCGGCACGGTGGAGAAGCTTCTGCCCCGAAAGAACAGCTTTATCCGTCCTGCCGTAAGCAATTTGGATCTGCTGGTGATTTTGGCATCCGAAAGCAACCCTGTCACCGATCCCTACCTCGTCGACCGGGTCAGTGCCATTGCTGGCGAACAAAATGTGCCTGTGCTCCTTTGTGTGAACAAGGTTGACCTGAAGGATGGCGAAAAGCTGGCCTCCATTTACCGCAGCGCCGGCTATGCCGTGATCTCCACCAGCGCCGAGACGGGGCAGGGGATCGAGGAACTGAAAGCGGCCATTGCAGGCAAGCTGGTGGCTTTTACCGGGAATTCCGGTGTGGGTAAAAGCAGCATTCTCAATTGTCTGGATGTAAATATCTCCATTCCCACCGGGGAGGTTTCGGAAAAATTGGGCAGAGGCCGCCATACCACCCGCCATGTGGAGCTGTACTGCCTGCCCGATGGCACCTGCGTCATCGATACCCCGGGCTTCTCCTCCTTTGACACGGAGCAGATGGAATTGACGGTGAAGGAAAATCTCCAGTATGCCTTTCCCGACTTCGCCCCCTATTTGGGCAAATGCCGTTACCACGACTGCGCTCATTTGAAAGAGCCGGATTGTGCGGTTTTACAGGCGCTGGGGGAGGGGAAGATCCAGCCCAGCCGCCATGCCAGCTATGTCCGTCTCTACGAAGAGGCGAAGAAAATCAACCCCTGGGAACTGAAACAAAAATAAAGCATGTACACCGCCTCCTGCGCATAAGGTAGCAGGGGGCGGTTTTTTGTATGTGTAAGAAGAATGAATTGTTCGGTTCTGTCATCATGGCCTGCGGCGGTGGTTTGCTGCTGTCGCTGCTGTTCAGCTCGGAGTTTGTTACGGTGCTTCTGGGAATTGCATTGCTGGTCTGCGGCCTTTTTTACACCCGCCGGCCGTAAAAACAGGGATAAACCTGTCCGAGCCTGCGTATATAGTTCTATAACGAAGAAGGAGTGATGGACTTGGAGCTTGTGTTTGAGGAAAAAATCACGCAATATCCCAATTTGATCCTCTGTGAGGAGCGGGAACAGGAGGAAACCGTGGATTTGATCATCCCGGACAGCTACCCCGACGGCGCTCAGGTGCTGCAGGCCTACGGCACACCGCTGATCTATTCCATGGAAATCAGCGGCGATACCGCAGTGATCTCCGGGGAGATTCAGGGGGGTGTGCTCTACGAGGGGATGGAGGGGCAGCTGCGCTGTGTCAAGGCAAGGGTGCCTTTTTCCTTCCGCAGAGAGCTGCAGGAACGGGGAGAAATGCTGCGCCTGAACTGCAGCTGCAGCCTGCTCTCTGCCGATGCCAGACTGTTGAATTCCAGAAAGCTGTTGCTTCGTGTGAATGTGAATTGCAGCTTGCGGGTCTATGGAAACCGGGAATTCCGCAGCTACGAGATGCCGGATCCTGCGCCGGTGCTGCAGCTGAAGCGCACGGAACTACCCTTGCAGCTTCCTGTTAGTCTGGGGGAAAAACGTTTTTCTCTGCAGGAGGAGCTGCCGCTGCCCAGGGAATTGCCGGAGGCCGTGCACCTGCTGAAGACCTGCTACGGTATGACGGTTACGGAGCAAAAAGCGGTGGGGGATAAGGCAGTATTCAAAGGGGAGCTTCATATCAGCTGCCTCTGGGAGAGCGAGGAGGAGCAAATCCTCAGCCATCGCTGGTCAGTTCCCTTTTCCCAGTACGCAACTATGGACCGGGATATCGAGGACTGCCAATTGTGCACACAGCTTTGCCTGCTCTCGGCAGATACCCAGCCGGATAGCCAGGACGGAAGCCGTTTGCTCTGTGCCGTGGAGATCTGCGCCCAGACCGTGGCCACGGGCATTTCGAAGCAGGTGCTCATTGAGGATGCCTACTGCACCGACGGTGAATTGGAGCCGACTTATGTGCAGCAAAAGCTCACGGCCTGCCTGGACCGGCAACAATTCCGTGAAACCGCAGAGCTGCGCAGCGAAATCGAAGCAGAATCGATTTTCTCCGCTTATGTATATCCCGGCAAGGCGCTGCGGCGCAAAACAGACGGGGAAAGGGTACACCTGGAGCAGACGATCTGCTGCGATCTGCTGTACTATGATGAACAGCAGCATCTGTGCAATTGCAGCCTGAAAACCCCGGTGGAGCTGGATATTCCGCTGCAGGGGAATGCAAGCTGCCGCATAGAGCAAATCCTCTGCGGAGAAGGGCAATGCAGCCTTCTTGGAGGGGAGATTGTGGTGCGTGTGCCGGTGGAACTGACGGTGGAGAGCAGCGCAGAGCACTCGCTGAAGGTAGTCAGCGGCGGCGAAATCAAGCCTTTGGAAGCAACGGGCAAACGTCCTTCTCTGATCCTGCGCTTTACAGAGGAGGCGGAGGAACTCTGGGAGATCGCCAAAAGCTGCAAGACCTCCCAGGCGGCGATCCGGGAGGCAAACGAGCTCACAGGCGAAACAGTGCCTGCCAACACGCTGCTGTTGATCCCTATGTAAAAGCAAACCTGCGGTGGGGAGGAAAAACTCCCTTACCGCAGGTTTGCTGCATTTTCAGCGAAACAGGGGACGGGTACGCCGTGCTCTTCCGACCACATCCTCCTGAGTAGAATCCGGTTCGCTGCCATCGGAACTGCTGTCAGACTCGGTTTCGTCGGAACTGCTATCCGGCTGAGAACTGTCTGTGGACTCTGTGGTGGAATGCTGAGTGCTCTCTGTAGAGGGACGCTGGGTGTTTTCGGTGGAGGGGCGCTGGGTCGACGGCTTAACGTTCTCGATCATGCCGTTGGGATCGGTGGATACATTATTGTCCTTCTTTCTGCAGCCAGCCAGACAGCTGAGGATCAGCACCGCCGCCAGAATCAAAATGAAATATCGCTTCATGGAATTCCTCCTCTTTTTTGTGTGCGCTTGTAGTATGAGCGTAATTCGGAAAAATAAACAGGGATTTTTTCCTTTGAAATGGTATTGATTTATCGATACAAAAGCGATATAATAAACAGGCAAATAAAAAAAGGGGAAAATGCTATGAAAAAATTAATGGTAAAAAAGGGTTCTACCTGTATGGCTTGCCTGGAATGCGTCCGTGCCTGTTCCGAGGCTTTCCATAAGGAGTTCCACCCGGATAAGTCCTGCGTGCAGATCATTGAGCGTGCCGGTAAGGTTCGCCCCATGACCTGTGTCCAGTGCGGCAAGTGCGCCAAGGCCTGCGAGCAGGGCGCCATCACTCAGAATCCCAAGACCGGTGTCTATATGATCAACAAGAAGCTCTGCATCGGCTGCGGCAAGTGCAAGGCTGCCTGTCCCTTCGGCGTTCTGGTGTACGAGCCTGAGATGCCCACTGCTGCCAAGTGCATCGCCTGCGGCATCTGCGTCAAGGCCTGCCCCATGGACGTGCTGGAAGTTGTGGAGTCCTAAGTACATAGACAGAAGAGGAGAAGCCGAGGGGCTTCTCCTTTTTGTCATAAAGCAAAAAAACATTGTATTCAAAGGGAAAATGTGGTATCATAAGAAAAATACTTTTTGGAGGTAACCAAATGAGCGAGACCAAGAAAATTCGTGAGAGATCCGAGATCGCCGAGCAGGACAAGTGGGCGATCCACGATATTTATGCCACCGACGAGCTGTGGGAGGAGGATCTGGAAAAAGCCAAGGCCATGATCCCCGAATTCACTGCCTATACCGGCAAGCTCTGCGACAGTGCTGAGAATCTGCTGGCTTACATGGAACTGGAGGAGAAGGCGGACCTGATCGCTGACTCTCTGGCAAACTATGCCATGCGCCGCAGTGATGAGGACGCCCGTGTGTCCAAATATCAGGCCATGGTGGGCAAGATGATGAGTACCTATGTGGAGCTGGGTGCAGCCACCGCCTTCGCTACTCCCGAGATTATGGCTGTCTCCGACGAGACCATGGAGAGCTTCTATGCCGCCTGCCCCAAGCTTGAAAAGTACCGCCGTTATCTGACCAATGTGCGCCGCCGCCGTGAGCACGTGCTGTCTCCTGCAGAGGAGAAGCTGCTGGCTGCTGCAGGTGAGATGGCCAATGCCCCCGATACCATCTACGGTATGTTCAACGATGCGGACATCACCTTCCCCGATGCCGTGGACAGCCAGGGCAACAAGCACCCCCTGTCCCAGGGCACCTACATCTCCTATATGGAGTCCGAGGACCGTGAGCTCCGCAAGAGCGCATTCACCAATCTCTACCATACCTACGGCGCTTATAAGAACACCATCGCTGCCATCCTCTCCGCTCAGGTCAAGCAGCTGCAGTTCTTCGCCCAGGCCAGAAAGTACAACTCCTCTCTGGAGGCCGCTCTGGATCGCACCAATGTTCCCACCGATGTCTACCTGAACCTCATTGAGGCTGTCCATAAGAATATGGATAAGATGCATCGCTACGTGGAACTTCGCAAGAAGCTGCTGGGTCTGGACGAGCTCCATATGTACGATATCTATACCCCCCTGGTGGCCGGTGTGGACAAGAAGAGCAGCATCGACGATGCCAAGGCGCTGATCTACGAGGCGCTGGCACCTCTGGGCGATGACTACCGTGCCATTTTGAAGGAAGGCTTCGACAACCGCTGGATCGACGTTTATGAGAACGCCGGTAAGCGTTCCGGCGCTTACTCCGCCGGCGCCAGAGTCCACCCCTTCGTTCTGATGAACTACACCGGCACGCTGGACAGCCAGTTCACTCTGGCCCACGAGATGGGTCATGCTCTGCACTCCTACCTCTCCAACAAGCATCAGGAGCCGCTGGATGCCAACTATGTGATCTTCGTGGCCGAGGTGGCCTCCACCTGCAACGAGGCATTGCTCATGGAGCATCTGCTGGCCAAGACCACCGATAAGAAGGAGAGAGCTTACCTCATCAACCACTTCCTGGATCAGTTCCGTGGCACCCTGTACCGTCAGACCATGTTCGCTGAGTTCGAGCTGAACATCGGCAAGATGGCCCAGGAGGGCAAGAGCCTGACCCCCGACGTCCTCAATGCCGAGTATCGCCGCCTGAACAAGCTCTACTTCGGTGAGAACATCGTTCTGGACGACGAGATCGACATGGAGTGGATGCGTATTCCTCACTTCTACTACAACTACTATGTCTTCCAGTATGCCACCGGCTATGCCGCTGCCATCGCCCTGTCCCGCCGCATCCTGAAGGAAGGCGAGAGCGCAGTGAAGGACTACATCGGTTTCCTCTCCGGCGGCTGCAGCAAGAGCCCCATCGACCTGCTGAAGGGCGCAGGTGTGGATATGTCCACCACCGCTCCCGTGGAGCAGGCACTGGAGCTGTTTAATGAGCTGCTGGGCGAGATGGAAGCGCTGATGGCGGAGTAAGACCATGGAAGAGTACTATCTCCCTACGCTTTTGAGTTTTGTCAACGGCAATACCTTCACCGGCAGCCACGGCTTGCTCCGCTATCGCATCGAGCCGAAGCTGGTTGCTCTGAATAAGAAGGAAGTCAACATGGAGGAAAGCTCTATTTTTGCAGAACTCTGGCATGGCCAATTGTGCTATGAGCTCAGCGAGATCGAGGCCTCGGCCACCTTCCCCATGAGCGAAGAGGGCAGGGAAGCCATTCGTCAATGGCTGATGGATCATGTCTAATCCCTTCAGAAGCTGTCGTAATTAAAAACAAAACGATTGACAAAGGAATACTCTTCTGGTATAATCTCTCTGTGGATGGCATATTGATGTGTCAATCACAAATAAAAGAGGAGGTAAAACTATGGGTATTGTTGCTTTGATTTTCGGTATCGTGAGCATCGTTATGTGCTTCTTCCCCACTCTGTATTGGCTGGGCCTGCTGCTGGGTGTTCTGGGTATCGTCTTTGCTGCCATTGGCATGAGCAAGGCAAAGAAGACCAATTCCGGCAAGGGCGTTGCTGTCGCCGGTCTTGTTCTCTCCATTATCGGTACTGTGCTCTGCGGCATTTTCTGGATTGCATGCGCAGCTACCATTGCTGCCCTGAGCTAAGCTACTTAGATTACGAAAACCGCAGAACAGGTTTCCCTGTTTTGCGGTTTTTCTGTAAAGAGAGGTACCTATGATTCCTAATTTTAGTTTTCTCGGAAGGGAATTCTCCGCATACCAGATCTGTGTGCTTGTGGGAGTTCTGTCTGCCGTATTTTTTGTATTCTTTTTGGCGCAGAAGAAAAAATGCGATGACTACATTGCGCTGTTTATGATGCTGTGGGCAGCCTTGGGCGCTGCCCTTGGCGGCGTATTGCTCTACGGTATTACCAATATCTCTCTCATCGTCGATGTGCTGCAGAACTGGTCTCGGTTGACCGGAGCTGAGCGCACAGCCGGCCTTACGGCGGCCTTCCGGGGATCTGTGTTTTACGGGGGGCTTCTGGGCGGCTTAGCCCTTGCCTTCAGCTATCTGAAATGCAAGAAAGCAGATTTGAGAACTTACTCCGATCTGGGCGCTGTGGGCATTCCTCTGTTTCATACCTTCGGAAGACTTGGCTGCTTCCTTACCGGTTGCTGCTATGGCGTGGAGTGTAAAAACGGCTTTGTCTACCACTATGCGCCCCATGCAGCGGCCAACGGTGTCAGTCGTTTTCCTGTGCAGCTGGTGGAAATGGGGCTGAACCTCGGCCTGTTTATCCTGCTGCTGTGCCTGCTCCTTAAGGGAAAGGCAAAAGGCAGACTCCTGCAGCTGTATCTGCTGATCTATCCTATTTATCGTTTTGTTCTGGAATTCTTCCGTGGAGACGACTATCGTGGCTTCCTCTTCGGTCTGTCTACATCCCAGATCATCTCCATTTTGATCCTGCTGGGCAACCTGCTCTTCACGCTCTACACCCGAAACGCAAAGAAAAAGGAGGCGTCTCCATGCTGAATTTCCCCAAGGACCTCTATGCTGATGTGCGTTTCGAGGAGGTCACTGAAACTGTGCTTGCCTACGAAAACGGCATGCTTCGCCAAAATAAGGAGAGCTCTACCGCAGGCGCTTTCCTTCGGGTCTATGACGGAAAACGCTGGTATTATTGCGCCACTACTGCCCTGGAGCAGCTTCAGGAGGAACTGGATGCTTTGGCCTCCATGGCGCAGCCCAACGGCGATATCCTCAACGACCCTGTGGTCAGCCGCTTCCAGGTGAATCGGGACAGCATCCTGCGCTTCGGATATACCGATCTGCGCCGTGTTCCCAACGGGGAGAAACGGGCGCTGGTGGAGTCCTATCTGCCCCTTTTGGAGGAGGTGGAGGAGATCAGCGTTTCCCGTGCCCGTTACGAGGATAAGCATACTCTGCGCCATTTTGTCTCCTCCCTGGGTGCGGATATTACCTATGACTATCAGCATGCCGGACTGCTGCTGGGCTACACCATCACCGCCGGCGACAGCCCTTACAATAACAGCCAGCGGCTCTACGGCCAGACCTTTGACGAGATGAAAAATCAGCAGGAGAAGCTTCGTGCAGGCATTGCTACCGACTTGGACTATGCTAAAAATGCCGTGCCTGTGGAGCCGGGGATCTATACCTGTGTACTTTCTCCCGTGGTAGCCGGTGTTTTCGCCCACGAGAGCTTCGGCCACAAGAGCGAGGCAGACTTTATGCTGGGCTCCGAGACCATGCGTCGGGAGTGGGCAATCGGCACTAAGGTAGGTTGGGAGGGGCTGAATATCATTGACTCCGGTATTCCTGCCGGTTCCGGCTACTGTCCCTATGATGACGAGGGAACCAAGGCCACCGAAACTTACCTGGTCAAGAACGGCATTCTCATGGGCAGACTCCACTCCGCAGCCACTGCGGCAGCTTTGAATGAAGCGCCCACAGGCAACGCCAGAGCCATAGACTTTGGCTATGAGCCCATTGTGCGCATGACCGCTACCTACATCGGTGGCGGCAGCGATACCTTCGAGGAGCTGCTGAAAGGCGCCGAGGGCGGCATCTATATCCCGGACTATAATCACGGCTCCGGTATGTCCACCTTCACCATTGCCCCCGCCCGTGCTTACCGTATTCGGGATGGAAAGCTTGCCGAGCCTCTGCGGGTCAGCGTGATCTCCGGCAATGTGATGGAGACCCTCCATAAGATCGACGGCGCAACGGCAGAAACGGAGTTTGAACACTCTGCTTTCGGCGGCTGCGGCAAGATGGAGCAGTACCCTCTGCGGATATCTGACGGCGGCCCGTACCTCCGTGTGCGGGATATCCATGTGCAGTAAGGAGGCGGCAAAGATGGTCAAGGAGCTATATCAGATCAAGTTACGGGAGACCGCACTGAATATTACCAATTCCATGTTGGACTCCGTGCGCAAAAAGAATATTACAAAGACTGCCTGCCGTGTCTATTCCGACGGCTGCATCGGCATTGCAGGCATCCTGGGCGAGGCCACTGATGCCACCTGGGCGAAGGCAGAAGCGGCGCTCTCAGCCGGTGTGCCCTATCCTTATGCGCCTTGTGAGGGCGCTGTGCGGATGCGTGAACTGGGCAAAGTCACCGAGGATCAGGAACTGATCGCCAAAACAGAGCAGCTCCTGGATACGCTGCGGAAAGAATTCCCGGAATATGTCCTATCTAACAAGGTGTATGCCGATGAGGTGACGATCCTTCTGAAAAATGATTTGGGACTATGTCTGGAGGATGTGCAGCGCCATATTATGGTGATCCTGGTGGTGAAAGAGGAGCGTTCTGCCAATGTCTATGACACCGTGATCGCCTGGATGGGACGGGAATTTGATTTGCAGGCGGTACTGCGCCATGCCCGTCAGATCCTGTCTGCCCACAATGAAACCGTTGATCTGCCTGCAGGTCGCCTGCCTGTGCTGATGCGAAGCGATACGGCAAGCGATATTCTGGCGGACTATCTGGATGCCCAGAAGCTGAAAAAGGGCGCATCGTTGCTCAGCGGCAGGGAAGGGGAGAAGCTGTTCTCTTCGGAGTTCGGCCTGATGGCCTCCCGAAAATCCGATACCTTCAGCGCCTTCTTCGATGCTGAGGGCATGACCCTGCCCGATGACCGTCTTGCTCTCATAGAAAACGGCGTTCTCCTGCGTGGTATTGCAGATAAGAAGTACGCTGCCGAGTATGAGGCAGAAAACACGGCCTGCGCCGGCGGCGATTATGACGATGTACCCTGTCTGGATGCCGGAGCCGTACTGTCCGTGAAGCCTACGGGTACCCTGGAGCAAATTCTGGAAGGGCAGGATGCCATCTTTGTTGCCATGGCCTCCGGCGGCGATATCACCGCTACCGGTGACTACGCCACGCCGATCCAAACGGCCTATCTGCTCCACGATGGCAAGCTGGTAGGCAAACTGCCGGAGTTGAATTTCCGTGGGAATATCTTTGACCTCCTGGGAAAGGATTACCTTGGCTGCACCACCGATCGCCCCTTTGACGATGCCCATCTTATGGCCGTCTACGGCGTACTGTCCAAATAAAAATGGCAGCCCGGAAACGGGCTGCCAATCTGATTTATTCTCCAAAATACTCCTGCACAAAATCCACCTTTTCCACTTGGAAGCTCTTACCGTTCAGGTATTCCAGACTTCCGGCCTCGGTGGTGAAGAAGAAGGTCAGTTTGTAGGAGTAGAGCGCCTGATAGCGGCGGTCAAAGCGCTTGTCCAGCTTGCCGTATTTGCCGTCTCCCAGCAGAGGATGGCCTGCGTAGGCGAACTGGGCACGGATCTGATGGGTGCGGCCGGTGATCAACTCACATTCCACCAGAGACAGGCCGTTTTTGCTCTTGAGTACCTCGTAACGGGTCTCGCAGGACTTGCTGCCCTTCTGAGGTGTTTGGGTCACAAAGACCCGATTTTTCGCCGCATCCTTGAAGAGATAGCCCTTCAAAGCGCCCTTTGGGGGCTTGGGTGTCCCTTCCACAATGGCAAGATACCGCTTGTCCAGCTCACGATCCTTGATCTTCTGGTTCATGACCCGCAGTGCCTCCGCAGTCTTGGCGGCAATGACGATACCGCCGGTATTGCGGTCGATCCGATTGCACAGAGCGGGAGTGAAGGCATTCTCCTCCCGGGGACGCCACTCCCGCTTGGCATAGAGATAGGCCTGAATGTGGTCGATGAGGGTCTTGCCGTACTCCGCACCGTCGTGAGGATGCACCGCCGTGCCCGGCTTCTTGTCCACCAGAAGAATATGCTCGTCTTCGTAGACAATGTTCAGCTTGGGCGCAGCCACGGTCAAATAGGCATTTTCCTCCTTGGGTGTGTCGAAGAACTCGTCGTTGATGTATAATTGCAGCACGTCGCCCTCATTCAGACGGTCGTCCCGTGCCACTCTTTGATTGTTACGCTTGATCCGCTTCAGGCGGATATATTTCTGAGCCAGAGATGCAGGCAGCAGGGGAACGGCCTTGGCAAGAAAGCGATCCAGCCGCTGTCCGGCATCATTTTTTCCGATTTTCAGCTCTTTCAAGGGCTCAACCTCCCGATCCTTTGGGCTATACCCATACTATGTGGCAGAATTATGGAAAAGTCAAGGTTTTTTTCTCTAAAAATTACAAAAAACTATTTGACAAATGCCCATCTTGACGTTATAATAGTTTCCGCACGACTATGAAACAGGGGATCACTATGCTCTTAAGCCTTTCTAAGATCATTGAAACACCGGATAGCTCCATTCCCTTTGAGACGGAGCTGGATCTTGCGGATCTTGCCTTTGGCAATAGCTGCCCTGTGACCGAGAAGGTCACGGCGGTGGGCTCTGTGAAGAATACCGCCGGCGTCCTGATTCTGAAGGCCCTGCTTCAGACCACCCTGCACGGGGTCTGTGATCGCTGCTGCGACTCCTTTACCCGGCCGGTTTCCTTTGATATTCAGGCTGTCCTCACTACCGAGTTGGAGAATGAGGATGAGGCGGATATCTGGACCTTCCTGTTGGAGAATGACAAAGCGGACTTAGACGAGATCCTGACCACGGCATTCGTGCTGAACATGGATTCCAAGCTGCTGTGCAAGCCGGACTGCAAGGGTCTGTGCTTCCGCTGTGGCCGGAATTTGAACCACGGCGACTGCGCTTGTCGCCCCGAAGCTGATCCCCGTTTGGCTGTCCTTGGGCAGCTGTTGAAGGATAAGTAAAATTTTTAGCATCTGACCAAGGAGGTGTCATTCATGGCTGTTCCGAAGTGTAAGGTTTCCAAGGCGAGACGGGATAAGAGACGTAGCTCTCATTGGAAGCTCTCCGTGCCCGGCGTCGTTGCTTGCCCCAAGTGTGGCGAGGCTCGTCTGCCCCACAGAGCTTGCAAGAATTGCGGTACCTACAATGGCCGCGAGGTTCTTCCTGCCGCTGAGGCGAAGTAATTTCGAGAATGAAAAAGAGAGATGAGGAGGGTGCAAGACCTTCCTCTTTTCTTTTTTCTATTGAAATTTTCTCCGATTTGTGCAATAATATGGATAATGGCGAAATATAGGTTTTTCGTAAAGATGAAAGGAGACAGAGATTATGATGAAAAAGATTTTACTGCTTGCGATGGCTCTGTGCCTGCTTGTGAGCTGCGCAGCCTGCAGCCTGTTTGCCAAGCCTGAAGAGAGCAAGGATGAATTTGAGACCAAACCCTCCAAGAATGAATAGGACACCACCGAAGCCCCCACGCTGGGCACCGAGGATACGGAACCCTCCGAGGACACCACCGAGGACATCATCCAGGAGAGCACCGCTCCCGTTTATGAGCTGCTGCTGCCTGCAGAGGAGCAGATTGCCATCTTTGTGGCCAACCGTGAGCTGTGGTATCCCGTGGATGATTACTATGTGCCTTATTCCTACACCGTCTGCGACCTGGATCAGAACGGCCGTCTGGAGCTGGTGATCAATATCTGCATGGGCACCGGCTTCTTCTCCGAGAACTATTTCTGGGAGATCAACGAGAGCCTGGACGGTGTGATTGCCTGCGACAATCCCTTTGTGGATTATGCCTCCCAGGTGGATCTGGGCTATCCCGAGACCAATGTCTATTATGATGCCGAATCCGCTGTTTACTACTACATGGCAGAGGACTTCATCCGCAACGGCTGGGCCTTCAGCGCTACGGAGAAGTATGCCATCAGCCTGGAAGACGGACAGGTGATGGATCGTCTTCTGGCCAGCAGCGCTACCGAAAACTTTGAAGACGGCTCCCAGACCGTCACCTGCACCGACGATGCAGGCAACGAGATCACCCAGGAGGAGTTCGACTCCGTGGAGCAGACGGTATTTGCCGATCTGAAGCCCATGGTTGCCAAGTTCCTCTGGCAGGCGGAGTATATTGAGGATACGGATCTTCTGGATGCCGACGGCTGGCATCGCCTCCTGGAAGAGGCATGGCAGGGCTTCTCTCTGGAAGACAAATAAATCTGAAAGGAGTGGTTTCCCATGGCAAAACCCTTAGTTGCCATTGTGGGCAGACCCAATGTGGGCAAGTCCCTTCTTTTTAACAAGCTCACCGGCCAGCGTGCCGCCATTGTAGAGGACACCCCCGGCGTGACCCGGGATCGCATCTACGGCAGCTGCGAGTGGAACGGCAGAGAATTTGAACTGGTGGATACGGGCGGTATTGAGCCCAACACCGACAGCGAAATGCTGAAATTCATGCGTCGCCAGGCGGAGATCGCCATTGAGACCTCCGATGTGATCGTCATGGTCACCGATGTGAAGACCGGCGTTACCGCTGCGGACATGGACGTTGCCACCATGCTCCTGCGGAGTAAAAAGCCTGTGTGCCTGGCTGTCAACAAGTGCGACAGCGTAGGCACCGTCAACCCCGATGTCTATGAGTTCTACACCCTTGGCCTGGGCGATCCCATTGAGGTTTCCGCTGTTCACGGCCACGGTACCGGCGACCTGCTGGACTGGTGCGTGGAGCATTTTCCCGAGGCCACCGAGACCGAGGACGAGGGCGAGATCATCAATGTTGCCATCGTGGGCAAGCCCAATGTGGGCAAGTCCAGCCTCTTAAACCGCATTCTGGGCGAGGAGCGTGTGATCGTCTCCAATGTGGCAGGCACCACCCGTGATGCCATCGACAGCTATTTCGAGAACGAGTTCGGCAAGTACCGTTTCATCGACACCGCCGGAATGCGCCGCAAGTCCAAGGTGGACGATGCCATCGAGAAGTACTCCAATATGCGCTCCATCGCCGCCATTGACCGTGCGGATGTGTGCCTGATCCTCATCGATGCCAACGACGGTGTCACCGAGCAGGATACCAAGATCGCCGGTCTGGCCCACGAGGCAGGCAAGGCCTGCATCATCGTGGTCAATAAGTGGGACATGGTGGAAAAAGAGACCAACACCATGAACGAGATGACCAACAAGATCCGTCAGGATCTGGGCTATATGACCTATGCGCCCGTGCTGTTTATCTCCGCTCTCACCGGCCAGCGTGTAGTGAAGCTCTTTGAACTGATCAACTACGTGGCAAACCAGAGCGCCATGCGCATTACCACCGGTATGCTCAACAACATTCTGGCCGATGCCACCGCCAGAGTGCAGCCTCCCACAGACAAGGGGCGCCGCCTGAAGATCTACTATATGACCCAGGTGGGCGTGAAGCCGCCTCATTTTGTGATCTTCTGCAACGATGCCAGATTGTTCCATTTCTCTTACCAGCGCTATCTGGAGAACCAGATCCGTGCCGTTTTCGGCCTGGAGGGCACGCCTATTCGCATTACCATCCGACAGAAAGGCGATAAGGAGGAATAAGTCATGATTTGGAAACTGGCTATCTGTGCCGTCATGGGCTATCTGCTGGGCAGCCTCAACGGCGCATTGGTCATCTCCCGTTTCTTTAAGCATGAGGATGTTCGAACCAAGGGCAGCGGCAACGCCGGCCTGACCAATTACCACCGCAACTTCGGCGGTTGGAGCACCCTGCTGGTCATTGCCATCGACATGGGTAAAATGGCTGCTGCGGCATTGCTTGCCCGTCTGATCTATTCCGACAATGCGGATCTTGCCAGTATGGTGACTGGCTTCTGCGTGTTCATCGGCCATATTCTTCCTGTGTTTTTCAACTTCAAGGGCGGCAAGGGCATCCTCACTGCCGGTGCTCTGGCATTGGTGATGGATTGGCGGATCTTTGTGATCCTGCTGGTGGTTTTTGCTGTGATGTTTGCAGCCACGAAGTATGTTTCTGTGGGTTCTATTTTCTGCTGCTTTGCCTATGGCATTTGCTTTGCACTATTTTTCGCCATGAATCCTCCGGTTTGGATCATTGCCATGGTCATTGCGCTGATTGCAATTTTCACCCATAGAGGCAATATCCAGCGCCTGCTCAACGGCGAAGAGCGCAAGACCTATCTTAGAAAATCCAAGAATAAATGAGGGATAAGCATTGAAAATCATGGTAGTTGGCAGCGGCGCCTGGGGCACGGCTCTGGCATTGGCGCTGCTGAAGAATGGCCATGAGGTCAGCCTCTGGTCTTATTTCAAGGAAGAGTGCGAGCGGCTTCGCTCCACCCACGAAAACCCCTTCCTGAAGGGCGTTACCCTTCCGGACAGCCTTCACTTCACGGATTCCGCTGCGGAAGCTGCGGATAAGGATATGCTGGTATTTGCCACGCCCTCCTTTGCGGTTCGCTCCACGGCAAAGACCTTTGCCCCTTACATCCGTGAGGATGCGATCTTAGTCTCTGTGACTAAGGGCATTGAGGCCGATACCGGCCTGCGCATGACCCAGATCATTGAATCCGAGACCGGCAAGCAGGTCGTTGCTCTCTCCGGCCCCTCCCATGCGGAGGAGGTCAGCCGTGGTATTCCCACCGGCGTGGTGGCTGCCTGTGAGGACAAAACCCTTGCAGAAAAAGTTCAGACCGCCTTTATGAGTCACAAGCTTCGTGTCTATACCTGCCCCGATGCGGTGGGCGTGGAGCTGGGTGCGGCTCATAAGAATGTCATCGCCCTCTGCGCCGGTGTCAGCGACGGCATGGGCTACGGCGATAATGCCAAGGCGCTGCTGATGACCCGTGGCCTTGCGGAGGTTGCCCGTCTGGGCATTGCCCTGGGCGCCAAGCGTGAGACCTTCGCCGGCCTGGCCGGTGTGGGCGACCTGATCGTCACCTGTACCTCCATGCACTCCAGAAACCGCCGTGCCGGTATTCTCATCGGCCAGGGCAAGGATGTGCAGCAGGCCATGAAGGAGGTCGGCGCTGTGGTCGAGGGCTATTATGCCGCTGCCGCTGCCCACAAGCTGGCACAGCAGTGTGGCGTTGAGATGCCTATCACTCAGGCAGCCTATGCGGTGCTCTACGAGGGCGCTGATGCCAAGAGCATGCTGGAAAATCTGATGCACCGGCAGAAGACCTGCGAGGTCGAGGATGCCGAGTGGGCGAGGTAAGAAGATGAACAAAAAAGAATTATGGCGCAGTCTGAAGTTCCTGCTGGTATCCATCTCCGCAGGCCTTATTCAGATTGGCGTTTTTACCCTGCTGAATGAGCTGGTACATCTGGATTACTGGGTCAGCTACCTGATTGCCCTGGTGCTGTCGGTGCTCTGGAATTTCACCCTGAACCGCCGCTATACCTTCCAGGCCGCCAACAATGTGCCTATTGCCATGCTGAAGGTGGCGCTGTTCTATGCAGTGTTCACCCCGGCCTCCACCTGGCTGGAGCACTATCTCACATCCACCTGCCTGTGGAATGAGTACCTGGTCACTGCCATCAATATGGTACTGAACTTCGTCCTGGAGTTCTTCTACCAGCGCTTCTTCGTTTTCCGCAACAGCCTGGACACCAACGAGCTTGCCAAAAAGTAAAACAATAACGGCTTCACCGATTGCTACTTCGGTGAAGCCGTTTTGCTGTAATGATTATTCTTCTTCAAACACGTGCCGGAAATAGTCACAGTCCAGCACGCCTTCGCAGTAGGTGACTTTGTTCTTGACAATGGATTTGATCCGCTCAATATATTCGTCGGAGACGGTGGCTCCCTCAACGGCGGGGACGAACTTGCCATAGCCGGCATAGTAAGTGCCCTGGTCAGTGACCCAGTCGTAGGCCATATTGAACACAATGGCCTCCGCATCAGAGAACACATCTCTGCCGGGCAGGAGACGGGAGTCGAATTCGATGCCGAAAAGGTTCATCAGGGTGGGCAGCACATCCAGGGAGGAGGTGGGGCTGTCTACCACAATGGGCTCCATGTCCTCCAGACAGCCGCTCCACAGCAGCCAGACGGAGTGGTCACGCTCCCAGGTAGTGTCGACATCGTATCCGTAAAGCTCGGAGAGATAGGGCATATCGCCCAGCACTTCAGAGTCCAGACCGTAGGGGAAATGGTCGGGGACAATGCAGATCACCGTATCATCGGCAATCCCGGCCTCTTCCAAAGCGCCGATCAGATAGGTCATGGCATCTTCCATCTCCAGGTTGGCGGCGATATAGCCCTTGACCCGGCTGGAGTAGGGAAGCTCCTGCACTCGATCCCAGTGGCGCTTGGTCATGGCGTTGCTGCCGGGCTGGTAGTTGTTGTGTCCGCTGACGGACATGTAGTAGATGTTGAAGGGCTGCTGCTCCACATAGGTGGGGAAGGTACCGCTGATCATCTCGTAGTCGCTCTGGGGCCAGAAATTCTGCACATAATCCTCCATGCCGTTGCCGTAGCCCATGAAGCCGTCGGAATAGCCAAGGGCGATGTGGGTGCGGTGGCGGTCGTAGAAAGTGTAGTCGTTATTGTGGAAGGCTTTGCCGTAGTAGCCTAAGAGATCCAGCTGGGTACCCATGGTGTAGTAGTTATAATCGTCAGCCTTGCGCTTAAAGGACATACCGCCGTGCATGGGGAGCATGCCAAAAATGTTCTGGTATTCGCCGCCGGTGGTTCCTGCACCGGAGGGCTGGTAGAAGTCTGTAAACTGGATGCCTTTGGTGGCCATGCGGTACAGAGTAGGAGTCAATTCGGGATCGATCACCTCACGGCTGAAAGCCTCGGCGCTGATGAAGATCAGGTTCTTTCCCTCAAAGAGGCCGGTAAACTCATTCTGCTTGGAGGCCGTTAAGCTGCTGACATAGCTGTCCAGCGATGCCTCGGTATAGCTTCCGCTTTCCATCAGGGCGGCGAAATCGATGTCCAGCTGATTGTAGCCATATTCGATCACAGGCTCCGTAGACTCTGTGGTAGATTCTTCTGTCGCAGTGGGATCGGGAATTGTCACCTGCGTCGAAGGCTCGGTTTCGGTGGGAAGGGTGGTCTCGGGCGGGGGCGTAAACTCAAACTCGTAGTCGTTGCCAAAGAGCTTATCCTGCAGATCCAACCGCATGGCAGAGATCAGGCCGAACTGGGGGACAGCGGTCTGATAATTGTACTGCTCGTGATAGGTCAGACTATGCACCGGGTGCAGCATGATCATCAGCACCGCCAGAGCATAAGAGAGAATGGACAGGCACAGGACCAGAAAACGCTGCCGGGGATAGGACTTGGGCGCATAGTCAAAGCGAATGTTCAGCAGCAGATAGATGATGGTGGGAAGGAGCAGCAGCAGGATCACCACAAAGCCGCCCTGCAGGAAGATCAGGTCGATAATTTCCTTCACGTATGTGCTCAGCGCATCTCCTGCACCGCCGGTCATGGTGTTGATGTCGTAGAACATCTTAAACTGCTTGAATACCAGATACTGGACGATATACGCCAGGGAGGTGGCAAAGAGCAGCACTGCAGCAATGATGCGGTTGTATCTTTGCTTTTGGAACAGAGAGGAGAGATAATAGCCCAGGGAACTGTAAGCTGCACAGAAGAGAAGCTTATACAGCAACCCCAGATTGAAGGGATTTCCTGAACAGGAGATGTGAAATACGATCTCATAATAGATAAGACTCAGGACAAAATAGCTTGCGTAAAGCCAATGGTGGCGGGTTTTAGCAGCATGCATGAAGAATCACCGGATTTCTTTAATAGTGTATTCTAATAGTAAAACTGAAAAATGCGCTTGTCAATCTTTTTTTCGACAAAATTCGCTCTTGGGGAAATAAAAAAGACAAGCCGTAACAGCTTGTCTTTCTATATGTCTAAAATCAGATAGCACGTTCAACCTTATTGGAACGGAGGCATCTTGTACAGACGTAGACATGGCGGGGAGAACCATTGACGATAGCTTTCACGCGCTTTACGTTGGGCTTCCACATTCTGTTGGAACGTCTGTGAGAGTGGGAGACCTTAATGCCGAACGTAACACCCTTGCCGCAGATATCGCACTTTGCCAATTGCTGCACCTCCAATCGTTGAAAAATCACAGGAAAATAGGACGCCATAAAGCGCCGGTACATATATTAGCAGAAAACTTCGAAAAAAGCAAGAGAAAAATTTGAAATTTTTATATTTTTTTCTAAGAACTTGCGCTTTCTCTTTTTGTATACTATAATGATAAAAAACAAGAAGGAAAAACTCGCTTTTTTAGTGATTTCGGAAAGGAGAAACTATGAATTCTTACTCTGTGCCCCTGACCCAGGTGGTGGAGGACTTCCACCTGAAGATCTGCCATGCCTCCAAGGACTACGAAGAGGTCGATATTGTGGTAGAAGAAGTCGCCCGACCGGGCATCCAGTTTGCCGGCTTCTTTGAGCATTTTGAGCGCCTGCGTTTGCAGGTGGTGGGTAATGTGGAGTTCGCCTACCTAAGCACCCTGAGCCACGAGCGCAGCCTGGAGATCTTTGATCAGCTCTTCTCCAGAAAGATCCCGGCCATGATCTTTGCCCGTAATATCGAGCCAACCCCCGAGTGCCTGGAGATGGCGCAGAAGCATGATATTACCATTCTCCGCTGTCTGGAATCCACTTCCTACCTGGTCTCCGGCATTACCGCTTACCTGAAAAACGCTCTGGCCCCCAGAATTTCCCGTCACGGCGTTCTGGTAGAGGTCTACGGCGAGGGTATGCTCCTCATAGGTGAGAGCGGTATCGGTAAGAGTGAGGCGGCTGCGGAGCTGTTGAAGCGTGGCCACCGTCTCATTGCCGACGATGCGGTGGATATCCGCAAGATCGCTGACAATACGCTTTTGGGTACGTCCCCGGCGCTGATCCGCAACTATATCGAGATCCGAGGCATCGGTGTTATCAATGTGGCGAAGCTCTTTGGTATGGCTGCCATTAAGGACGAGACCGCTGTCAATCTGGTGGTGAATATTGTTCCCTGGTCCGGCGATCAGATCTATGACCGTTTGGGTCTGGAGGAACAGTATATGGATATCCTGGGCGTGAAGGTGCCTGCCATTACCATTCCTGTCAAGCCCGGCAGAAACCTGGCTATTATTCTGGAAATTGCAGCCATGAACAACCGCCAAAAGAAGATGGGCTACAATGCTGCCGTAGAATTCACCGAGCAGATCAACCGCCACTTCGAAGCCCAGAGCACCAAAAAGAGATAAGCAAGTTTTCCAAACCGCACGGAGCAAGCTCCGTGCGGTTTTTGCTGCCCAAAGGGGAGTTGCAGACCTGTTTAAGGGACATAAAAGGGAATATAATACGTAGGAGGATAGGGGAATGAGTAGTGAATGGCGAATAATAAATAATGGAATGGTGAATAGTGAAGGGTTCCGCCCCTGGATTTGAAAACAAGTACGGCCAAACCGAACCCACTTACGATCCATCAACGACAAACAGAAATTTAGGCTATCGGCTTTAAGCAGCTGACCACAAAATATGGTGTTATTGTGCGATGGCAATTAAAAGGCGGTCGAAGATTGCACCGCCAAAAGAGCGGCGGTTGAAGCGGTAGCAATACTCGCTCAGATACATTTGC
>JAFUPG010000019.1 GCA_017481325.1 Oscillospiraceae bacterium | reverse complement strand
GAGGTTTTAAGAATACAGATTGCCACGTCGCTACGCTCCTCGCAATGACATTGCGTAATACGAAACCTTACTCATAGCCCGAAATCCTTCCTGATACGGGTGGCTTTGGCTGCGGCAAACAGTTCGACAAATTTCTGTTTGCCGGACGAAATAATCCAAATCCGTGCCGAAGGCACACCTTCGCTATTAGTCCTTAGTTCTTAGTTATTAGCTCCAAAACAGACCGACAAATTTCTGTTTCACGGGCGAAACATTCCAAATCCGTGCCGAAGGCACACCTCAGTTTTTAGTCCTTAGCTGTTAGTTATTAGTTTATAAACAGCCCAAATTGACCTTTGTTGGTGCTGCGCCCATCCGGGGGATCGGGCGGCTGTGATGTTTTCCATCCACGGTCACGCTGCAGAGTGTCCCTATCCACGAAAAAACTCCCCCCGGAGGCGTGCTCCAAGGGGAGGTATTCCTTTTCTGTTCTCAGGGGTTGACCACGTTTTGAGGGCTTCCGGCCAAAAATGCCCTTAGATTTTCGGCGGCGATGCGGTGCAAGCGCTGCCGGGTCTGGGTGGGGGCCCAGGCGATGTGGGGCGTGAGATAGCAGTTGGGAGCGCTGAGCAGGGGATTGTCCGCCGCAATGGGCTCCCGGCTCACTACGTCTGCGCCGTACCAGGCCAGATGGCCGGTTTTCAGCGCCTCTGCCACGGCCGCTTCATCAATGAGGCCGCCACGGGCGGTGTTCAGCAGAATGGCGCCGGGCTTCATCATGGCCAGGGTCTCGGCGTTGATCATCTGCAGATTTTCCGCCGTCTGGGGGCAGTGGAGAGAGACAATATCGCTGCGGCGCAGCAGCTCCTGCAGGCGCACATGTCCCGGCTTTTCCCGTCGTGCAGTAACCAGCAGCTCCATGCCGAAGGCTTTGGCGATCTCGCCCACGGCCTTGCCGATGGCACCGTAGCCCACGATGCCGAAGGTCTTGCCGGCCAGCTCCGTCAGGGGCGTGTTCCAGAAGCAGAAATCCGCATTGTTCTGCCACTGTCCGGCAAAAACCGCACGGCTGTGCTGCCCCACCTGCTGGCACATCTCCAGCAGCAGGGCAAAGGTCATCTGCGCCACCGCCACGGTGGAGTAGCCGGGGACGTTGCAGACCGCAATGCCCCGTGCCTTACAGGCGGCGGTGTCCACAATATTATAGCCCGTGGCCAGAATGCCGATCATTTTCACATTGGGACACTTTGACAGGGTCTCGGCGCTGATGGGGGTCTTGTTGAGAAACACGATCTCCGCATCCCCTATGCGCTCTGCGGCCTCCTGGGCGGTGGTGCGCTCATAGACTGTCAGTTCGCCCTGGGTGGCGATCTCCTCCCAGCTCAGGTCGCCGGGATTGGAGGCAAATCCATCTAATATTACAATTTTCATGGTCTTACCAGAAGAGCTTTGCCGCCTTGCGCTGGCAGATGATGTACCAGATCAGACCGCCTACGGGCAGGATCACCGAGGCCAGCTCCATCCAGGTGCCGTTGATGGGGAATACATACAGCATCAAAATGGCAGCTACACCCATGAGGATGAAGGCGATGCTCAAAAGGGTCAGACGGGGGATGATATAGTCAATGAAGCCGCCGGGGTCAGCGCAGTCCTCGGGCTTGCAGTCGCCGGGGTAGAGGATCTTGCTGGCAAAGAGCATCTGCTCACGGCGCAGCCTGATCACGTTGTACAGGGAAACCACGCCAAAGCCCAGGAGCATAACCACCAACAGCATATCCATCATGTCGATCATGCCGCCCAGAGGGCTGCCGGTGGCTGCTGCGCCTTCAGTGGCGGCCTCGGTGGCATCGGTCAGGAAAAAGCGAAAGAGCTTCATAAAGAAAAGACCTCCTTTTTTACATTAGTTCCATTATAGCAAGGGGCGGCAAGAATTGCAACCGATTTTCCGGAAACTCCTTGTATTTGCAGGCAAATTGTGGTATCATACTCATACTTATGACTATCTTTGGAGGAAGCCCTATGAGAAGGCCGCTCAGTCCTCCTTAGCCTCTCCGCTTTCGAGAGACCAGATCATCAGGAGGAATATTATGTCAACCTTACAACAAGAAATCAACCGCCGGCGCACCTTTGCCATCATCTCCCACCCCGACGCCGGTAAAACCACTTTAACCGAAAAATTCCTGCTCTACGGCGGTGCCATCGCCCAGGCCGGTGCGGTCAAGGGCAAGAAAAATGCCCGTGCCGCCGTGTCCGACTGGATGGAGATCGAGAAGCAGCGTGGTATTTCTGTCACCTCATCGGTCATGCAGTTCCAGTATAACGGCTTCTGCATCAACATTCTGGACACCCCCGGTCACCAGGACTTCTCCGAGGACACCTACCGTACCCTCATGGCCGCCGACTCCGCCGTCATGGTCATTGACGGCAGCAAGGGCGTGGAGGCGCAGACCCGGAAGCTGTTCAAGGTCTGTGCCATGCGCCACATCCCCATTT